>CASEEB010000088.1 GCA_949286815.1 uncultured Eubacteriales bacterium
AGTGTTATATCGTAATAAAAATCCATATCCGGCGCCCGCCGGAGCCCTACATACGCGCCGAAAATACCGGCTTCATGCAAAAGTCTTATACCCGTTCTCAAAAGAAGCTCGGACAGACTCCCCGCATGGGCGCTCGCCACAAGCGGAACCCCGCAGTTATGAGATGAGACAAGCGACATTGCTTCCTCGTAATCACCTATCTCGTCACAGATAATCACCTGCGGATTAAGCGTCCTGGTCGCGATTTCCACTCCCTTTCTCCTCGGATAGCCCGAAAGTATATCCAGACACAGAGAACTTGAATCCGACAGATAAGACAGCTCTCCGCGCGTATCTATAATGACCGTTCGCAAAGGATCACTTCCGCCCGAAAGTATAGCGGCGACTCCCCTCAGCACCGTGGTCTTTCCGACTCCCGGCGGAGAATATACCAGCACTCCTTTTGTATATTTGAATTCACTCAGCAAAGAGCAGATTCTGCCTCCTACCCTTCTTGTGCGGTGAGGTATACGTATACAAAGTGAAGTTATGTCATATACGCCGATAATTCTGTTTTCCTCACAGGTGGCTCTGCCGCAAACCCCGACTCGCACTCCGTCAGGAAGCGAAATATATCCCTGATTTATGGTGTCGCTGTAAGCATAAAGAGAGCCTCCGCACATCGACTTGAGTATATCGTTTAACTCGTTTCCCTCAAGTATGATTCCGAGCATTATATTCTTTCCGCCGCTTACAATCGAGCTTTCCCGGTTGCATCTGAGTCTTATTTCCTCAACAAAATTGTTTTGTGCCCTCTGTTTTATCTTGTCCGTCAGCGAAAACGGCAAAATACGCTCTAATTGTTCAGGTAAAATCTTTTTTTGTATATCATATTTTTTGAGATTGTTAATGACCTGCATTGTAATCATCCTTTAATTAAAAAATAGACAAGGCAATTTTAATTACGCTATTCAATTATATTAAGCTCAGGTTTAAATAAGAACCGTTTTCTGAAATTGCGATGAACTCATGTGATTTTTAGTCTTGCCATTCATAAGCGGCAATTATAGTAAGCATAATCATACGCTATATAAGAAAATTTTACAAAGCCCTTGAATTTTCACAAAATAATGATATAATAAATATGTAAAATACAGAGCCTTCAAAAGCTCTGCGCATCAAAAAGGAGTTTGATAAATGCTTACAGCAATTGTGGGAATCAACTGGGGCGACGAAGGAAAAGGACGTATGGTCGACCTGCTTTCTCAGTCACAGGATATAGTGGTACGTTATCAGGGGGGAAACAACGCGGGACACACCGTTGTCAACGAGAGAGGCAAATTCATTCTCAATCTTTTGCCGTCCGGTATCCTGCGCAAGGAAATCACCTGTGTTATGGGAAACGGTATGTGTATAGACCTTCAGCACTTGGACAAGGAAATCAACTCTCTTCGTGAAAAAGGAATTGAAATAACCCCGGAAAATCTTAAAATAAGCGACAGGGCGGTAATCACCATGCCCTATCATGTCATGATAGACGGTCTTGAGGAAAAACGTCTGGGCGCAAACGCCTTCGGTTCTACCAAAAGAGGGATAGCGTATGTATACGGCGACAAATATATGAAGAAAGCCCTGCGTATCGGCGACCTGCTCGATATTCCGTACCTTGAAAAAAGGCTGAAAGGAATAGTGCAGTTCAAGTCTCTCGAAGTCGAAGGGGTTTACGGAGCGGACCCCGTGAAATATGACGAGATGCTCGCCTGGCTTAAAAAATACGCGGAGATATTCAGGGACTACATCTGTGACACCGGAGTGTACCTGACACAGGCAAACCTTGCCGGAAAACGGATAATGTTTGAGGCTCAGCTCGGCGCTCTGAGGGATATTGACTTCGGCATATACCCCTATACTTCCTCCTCCTCAACAATAGCGGCATACGCGCCCATAGGCGCCGGAGTACCGGGTCTTAAGCTTGATTTGACGGTAGGTATCATGAAAGCATATTCGTCATGCGTCGGAGAAGGTCCGTTTACGGTTGAAATGTCCGGAGACGAGGCTGTCGCTCTGCGCGAGGCGGGCGGAGAATACGGAGCGGCTACCGGAAGACCGAGAAGAGTCGGAGCATTTGACGCGGTCGCGTCAAGGTACGGAGTACGTGTCCAGGGCGCGGATCAGCTGGCTCTCACCAAGCTTGATACCATCTCATATATGGAAAAAATTCCGGTTTGCGTAGCGTATGACATTGACGGTAAAATTGTCGAGGACTTCCCGACCGGAGAGGCTTTGAACATTGCCAAACCGATATTCGAATACGTTGACGGTTGGAAATGCGACATTTCATCCTGCCGCAAGAAAGAGGATTTGCCCGAAAAAGCTTTGGAATACGTTAAATACCTTGAAAAGCTTGTCGGCGCAAGCATAAAATACGTATCTGTCGGACCGGAAAGAGAAGCTTATATAGAATTTTAGTCTTCGCACTTATAAATTACCTGTAAATTCAATAAGGGGCAAAGTCCTGTCATTTAATTGACAAGGGCTTTGTCCCTTTACTATACCGCCTTTTGAAAAAGGCGGGCGAAAACTTTTCATGTATTACCTTTTACGAATTGACTTATCTACATAAGGAGTGGCGGATAAAATTAGTCACGGAAAAAACAGTGGGGGCTTTGCCCCTATACCCCACCGCCTTTTGAAAAAGGCGGGCGAAAACTTTTCATGTATTACTTTTTACGAATTGACTTATCTACATACGGAGCGGCGGCTGAAATCAGCCGCCGCCAAACCATATATTAAATAATTTTGTAATAAAATACCGTACCCGAGCGTTTGGGCGCCGAATATGTAAAACCGTTCATAAGTTCTCTGCCGACGAATCTATTTTCTTCGCCGTTAAATTTATCTGTTAAGACAAAAGTTCTGTCGAGATTTTTGTCATCAACATGAAGTCGGACGGTAATTGTCTCCTCCTCACACAAAATATTGCGTATAAAGTGTATGATTCCCTCTTCCCTGTCCGGATTCTCAAACTGCGCCGCATACCAATCCTCATCGCTTTTGCGGCACTCGGTCAAAGGATAATAATCCGAATTCAGAGCAATCTCCGCCGTACTCCTCCAGATTTCGTTAAACCGGTTGCCCAGTTCAAAATCCTTGTCGTCCTGATAGTATTCTATCATGCAGGTTATCGCGGGAGCAGTCATGACAGTGAGATAGGAGAATTTATCCACCGGTCTGTTTACATTTCCATAGCTTCCGTCCTCGTTGTCCCAAGCCATGGTATGGCTTCTGAAATAAGGTATCCATTCAAACATCTGCCTGTACTGAGCCTGCTTTATCGGATGTTTACCGTAGCCGACATCGGTATAATGAAACGGAACGGCACGTCTCATGGTTTCTATATCATTTCTTTTTCCGCCCGAAGAACAGCTGTCAATCAAAAGTCCCGGATTCCTCTCAAGCAAAGTATCCCAGAAGCGGTAATATCCCTGTATATGCAGATTTTCAAGTATGCCTACTCTGCCATCTGTCTCATTGTCTTTCCAGATAACCATCGGCTGAAAATTAAAGTCCTGTCTGTAAATGTCAATGTGATATTCTTTAATAAGACCGTCTATAGTATCTATGAGCCAGTCACAGGCCTCTCTGTTGCCGAGATTAAAGAGCGCATTATGGTTGAACCAATCATTTTCCTTATTATATTTAAGCAAAAATTCGGGTTTATTTTCATACACCCATGTTCCCTTATATATCCGTTCCGGTTCAAACCAGAGCAGAAACTGAATATCTTTCTCCCGGCAGTATTCCCCGACCGCGCCGAGTCCGTTCGGGAAATTTTCCTTATTGCAGAAAAAGTTTCCCGTCCCTGTTCCCCACTGGTCATTGCAGGGATACCATCCCGCGTCTATCCACCAGATGTCTGGTTTCATACCCTTTTTTATGTACGTATCTATTGCCTCTTTCTGATTTTGTTCGGTACACCCGCAAAACTCGTTTTTACCGTCTATATTCCAGGTGTGCAAAACAAGCTTTGACGGCAACGGCTGTCCGTTGTCCCGCGGCAAAAGATGCGCGAAATACCACGAGCGCCACTGATTGCGTATTCTGTCCTCGCACACT
>CASEEB010000089.1 GCA_949286815.1 uncultured Eubacteriales bacterium
TCAAGCCAGAGCACCTGCAAATCGAGGTCGTCGTTCGGAAGCATTGCGTCTATCATGGAACGCTCGAAGGGAAGCTCCATCGGCATTTTTATACCCTCAAACGGAGCGCCGAGAGTGCCTACCACGGTCTTGCCCAGAAAGCAGCCGTATACTTTGTTCAGGTATTCGCCGTAAGACAAATTTTTCATGATATTTACCCATCCTTAGTAAAATATATTTTAATAAACCGATTATCGGTTATTCATAAAAACTCATTGCTTTTTCAAGTTGATCTCTGAAAAATGAGGGACGATTTGTGATAAAACGTCTGATTTCCACGTTGCAGTTGTTCCAGGTTTTGATTGTATATGAGGAAGCGTAAGTGCCGTACCAGCGGTCAAGATGGCTGCTTATTTCAGATTCAACTTCCTCTATTGTCTGAGAGAGCAGATTTTTAAGTGTGTTTTCGCTTTCCGTGTTTGATATGACCATACAGTAATCATAGAATTTTTCTCTGAATTCGTCGTTTTTAAGCAGGAAGTCGAGCAGTCCCTGGAGACCGAGCGCGTCAGCGTACAATTTGGTTTCTCCGCTGTCGGGATATTCGTAATCGAGATAATTGCCGAGTGTACGGTAAAATGTATCAACGCTGTATACCGTATCAAGCTCGGATGTCACATACGGTGAGTTGTATCTTCCGAAAGTGAAATCCATGTCACGGTACATAAATCTCCATTTTCCGTCGGTTATCTCAATACCCTCTATCGGCTCGCCGGTGTATTTCCACAGCTTTACATTGTTGTGCGGCCAGTCCGTATTGCACAGGTAAAGGTTTATGGCATAATATTCAATCAGGTTGTCAAGGTCAATTTCAGCCTCTATCTCGGCATATATTTCGTCATAATTTTTATCTGTCGCGTCGGCGGCTTTTTCACAAAGTTCTTCCCATTCGTCAATATAATTTTCCTGACCTTCATCGGTTTCGTAATAGAACCATGAGCCGCAGTAACGGCAGGCTCCGCCTCCCGTTCCCCTGTGACGACGGCATTCTCTGGTTGTGTCGAGCTCGCTTTTCAGCACAACTACATCGTTGTCATCCACTCCGTAAACATTTTTTACAAAGTCTTCGTTCATATTTTCACGCATGTCGAGAATTCCGTAATATTCACCATTGACGTAAACCGCCGCAAACTGCGAGCAGGCATAATCAAAGCTTTCCGAAACCTGCGCGGCGAACCTGTTCGACAAACTGTCGCGCAGCAGATTGGGCTTGAGCGGATCGCAGGCGGTTGCCTGAATGGAGTCGTTTCCGCCGTTTCTGAGTATGAAGCTGTCGTACTTTTGGAGCACCATTCCCGCGTCCTTGCCCGATTTGATTATTCTGTCTTCAAAGAGAGGATATGAAAAACTTCCTTTTCCCGTATAAATATCGCTGCCGAGCTTATCTTCATTTCTCGCGTTTATCTTAAAGGACTTTTGCGAAAGAGCCCTTGAGGAACCGCCGAAAATTTTAAGACCTGTATCCTGTGAGATCACGGTCTGTCCTTCGGGTGTTATTATCTCGGTATGAGAGGGTATTTCAATGTCGGAATTGTAATTTGTTATCAGTCTGTCAAGGTCTGAGGTGTGCGCGGTTATGGATACGGTCCACAGTGTTGATGCGACGCTGTCTTTAAGTATATATGAGTGGGTGATAACTTTACCGGCAGGGTCGCTTTCCTTACCGAAACACGCGGCGCGGATGACGGTTGAATCCTCACGGGACAGAAGTGTTATAGGTTCGGAATATTTTTCGGACCTTTTTGTCGGAATCGAGCCGTCGGTCGTATAATATATATCGTATCCCGTGACTCCGTTTGGCAGAGAAAGGGTCAGTGTCTGTCTTTCGGTGAAGATACCTCCGGTTACCGAAAAGACAGGGTTAATATAGCTTTCAAATGTGTCAACAACCTCAGAGTTTCCCGTAGACTCCTCGCTTACAGACTCCGCAGAGGTCTGGCTTTCGGAGCCGGGAACAGTACCGTTGTCTCTTTGGCAGGAAGCGAGAGTTGCTGTCAATATTAGCGGACAGAGCAGGGCGCAAATAAATTTTTTCATATAAAACACCTTTCAAAAAATTATTTTCGGAAGTTTCAATAATGGGCAAATCCGAGTCATTCAAGGCTTTCGGCGGGAGATCGTATCTCTACGTCGAAAAAATCAAGCGGCAAGACATTTTAATTTAGTTATATATAACCTGAAAAATCCGAGAGTCACATTATGTCATCGGCGTTATCGGTTTTTTCCGATGACGGCTGAGAAGCGGAGATCTCAAGCAGTGTGTCGGATTCACCGGGGCTGACCGATTCAACCGATTTGAGCTTTTTCTGTATCATGTCGTTGCGGTGCTGCGCTTCTTCAAGCGAATGCTTGGCTTCGTCAATTTTCTTTCCGGCTTTTTGCAGCAGATTTCCGAATGTATCATACTGTGTCTTTACGGCTGAGAGCAGCTTGCGCACCTCGGTGGCTTTTTCGTTTATGGCGGCTATCTTGAATCCCATGGCGAGCGAATTGAGAAGCGCGGTGACGGTAGTGGGTCCCGCTATCATAATGCCGAAGGAATTCTGAAGCTTTTCGGGAAGCCCGTTGGGGGAAGATGCGATTTCGGCGTAAAGACCTTCGGAGGCAAGATACATTATGGCAAAAGGAGTGGTTTTGGGGACCTGTATGTATTTTTTGATATCTTTCGCCTCTTTCAGAACTCTTTCCTCAAGGTCATGTCTGGCTTTGGCGACTCCTTCCGGATCGGCGCGATCGGCTGCGTCGCAGAGCCGTATGTAATCTTCGACCGGGAACTTGGAGTCCACGGGCAGATATGTTATCTGACCGTATGCGTCTCCCGAAGGTATTTTTATGGCAAATTCGACACGCTCTTTGCTTCTTTCTTCGGGCGCGAAGTTTTCAACATACATACCCGGAATCGTCTGGTCGAGTATGTTTTTAAGCTGGACTTCCGCCCATGTTCCCCTTGCCTTGACATTGGACAGCACACGGTTGAGTACCGATACGTTGTCGGTTATCCCGCTTGACATTTCTTTCATCTCTCCCAGGGCACGATACAGGTTTTCCAATTGCTCGGATACGGTTTTGAAGGATGTGTCGAGCCGCTGAGTCAGTGTGTTTGTGAGTTTTTCGTCTACCACTCCGCGCATTTCGTCAAGCTTTTTTTCGTTGCTCTGACGAATTCTTTCGAGAGCAGTCTCTATTTTTATGTTCTGTTTATCGGTAAGCATCGCGGAATTGTCGCGAATCTCGGTCAACTGCCTGTTGAGCTCCGACGATATGCGGTGCAGATATTCCGCATTAGACTCGGTGAGCTTCCCGACACGTTCATATATGTCTTTAAGTTTTGAGGAAACCTCATCCCTTTGCAGCTTGCTTTGAGTTTGCAGCTCGCCGCGATTTCTTGAAAATTCGTTGTACAAAGATTCTTTTAGTTCTTTGAGCATTTCTTCGGTTCTCTCAGAGTCTTTGTCGTTGGTTTGTGCTCCGTGAAGTTTTATAAGATAAAAAAGACATCCCAAGGAAACGAAAAGAGACAAGGCGCAAAGTATAATAACTATTATATCCATATTAACCTCCGTTTTCACTTTGCTGTGTGCCGAAGTTAATTAATTAAAATGTAAAAAGATGTAGATTTTTTATGCTGTATAAACGGTTTAAAAGAACCCCCCATACAACCGTAAATATTATTTTTTGAGTTCTTTATGTTGTATGCAAATACATCAAGTGAAACAATAATTGTATGATTTTACTATGCTGTATACAATTATACCATATACAACTCTGTTTGTCAGCAGCTTTTGAAAATAAATTTATTAATTTTCTGTGATAATTTTTTTGTTGAAGAAAAATAAAAAAGTACTTGACTTTGTTTTTAATTCTGATATAATGTATACAGCGAATTGCTATGTTTATCGGTTAACGGCGGTTTGATGAGATGTATTATATATTTATTGGCGACATGTAAAAACGCAATTTATACGGCAAACGCATGGAGTATATATTGGTTTTTCGGGCAATGCTTTGATTTTTCAAGGCCGTCAGGCTTCTTTATTAATAGTTTTAAGGAACACCAAAAGCGTCAAGTCTATTTTGATGTTTCTTTAAATAAAAAACAATCTGTAAAAACTGAGGGGTAACGCATATGAAAATTACAAAAATAGTTGCGTCGGAAGTATTGACTCTGTATACCGATTCCAATGCCGGAGGAAAGGTATACATTAAATATTATTCACCCGCGCTTTCGGAAAAAAACGTATTGTGCGAAAAAGAGTCTGAGGTGAAAGACGGTGTTATTGTCTGTGACAGGTTTGAAGGCGGCAGAGATTTGATGTACTGCAAAATTTCCGTGACGGATGAAAACGGAAAACCTGTCGAAGGCAAAGAATATGTCGAGGAAATCGTAGATTCTGAAAGAGACTTTGATTATCCTGTCGCAGATACCAAAAAGGGACTTCAGGTAACTATGGTCAAGGACGCGGTGGAGCTTGGCGTGAGACATGCCGCGCTAAATGTAAATCTCGGAGACTTTATAATGCCTGCGCCTGATGCGGACAATACAATAGAGTTTATTTTTGACGGCAAAATTTATTACATAAACAAAAAAATCGCGGAAAAAAACGACGCCAAGGTCAAAGAGCTTTCCGACAACGGAATTATCATAACCTTTATCCTGCTCAACAGCAAGCATTGGACGACAACCGTAAGCGATGAATTCTGGAATATAATAAAGCACCCCGGATATACGCCTGACGGGCTTATTTCGCAGTTCAACGTTATGGAAGAACAGGGACTTGATTACTACAGGGCGTTTGTCGCTTTTATCAGCGACAGATATACGCAGGAGGACGAGAGATACGGGCGCGCCGTAGGTTTGATTGTGGGAAACGAGATAAACAGCGGGTATGTGTGGTGTAATGCCGGTGAGATGAGCTGTGAACAATACTGTTATGAATATACCACCGCTCTGAGAATCGCGTATCAGACGTCAAGAGTCTTTTACGATAAAATGAGAATTTATATTTCGCTCGATCATTTCTGGACCGGAGCTAACGAAAACGCGGCTCCAAACAGATATTACGGGTCAAAATTCGTGCTTGATTATATCAACCGTTATTGCCTCGCGGAAGGTCAGATACCCTGGAATATCGCGCATCATCCGTATCCGGAAGACCTGAGATATCCCGATTTCTGGAACGATGTTTCCGCCCTTCCGAATCTCGACGCGCCAATCATAACCTTTAAGAATCTTGAGGTGCTCGCCGAGTTTTTGTATCAGAAAGAATATCTTTACAACGGTGAGCGCAGACGCATAATTCTTTCGGAGCAGGGATTCAATTCGTTCTTTACACCCGAAAGCGAGATAGTTCAGGCAATGGCTTACGGCAGAGCCTACAAAAAAATCATGCAGATACCCGAGATAGACAGCTTTATTCTCCATGCTCATCAGGATAACAAAGAAGAATTCGGTCTGAACCTCGGTCTTTGGAGAAGAAAGCCGGATTCCGGGGAGCTTGACGCGCCCAAGCCTGTTTATTATGTATTCAAAATGATAGACAGGAAGGATGAAAAGGGAGTCTGGCATTGGGAAAGATATTGAGATGTCATTGACCTGTATAATAGAATCTTATGTGGATAATAGCCGGATAGGTTAAAAGTTTAAAACAGTCTTGCTTCATGTTCGGTTTGTGCCGCGCGTGAGGAAAGGCTGTTTTTGGCGGAAATAACGGGGATATATAAATATATGGTAAATATAAAAGAAATAAACGGAGAGGTACTCAGAGGGGAAAGAGCGCTTTTTGAAAGCAGTGATCTGTCGGTTAAAAACTGTGTTTTTGAAGACGGAGAATCTCCGCTTAAGGAAAGCCGCAATATAAATATAAAGGACAGCGTTTTTAAGTGGAAGTATCCGCTCTGGTACTGCAAAAACGTCAATGCGGAAAACTGTGCTTTGCTTGAGACCGCGCGGGCGGGTATGTGGTATACGGACGGTATATATTTCACTGATACGGTGATTGAGGCGCCGAAAAGCTTTCGGAGATGCAAAAATATTGGTCTCAAAAAGGTTTTGTTTGTCAACGCGCAGGAGACTTTGTGGAACTGTGAAAGTGTCAAAATGGAAAATGTAAGCGCGAAAGGCGACTATTTTGCCATGAACTGCGTTAAAATGAATATAGACAAACTTGACCTTGTCGGCAATTATTGTTTTGACGGAGCCCGGGACATCGAGATAAGAGACTCTAAGCTGCTTTCCAAGGACGCCTTTTGGAACAGTGAAAATATAACGGTGTATAATTCCTTTATCTGCGGCGAATATCTCGGTTGGAACGCCAAGAATCTTACTCTTGTCGATTGTACGATTGAAAGTCTGCAGGGAATGTGTTATATCGAAAACCTGGTGATGAAGAACTGCAGACTGCTCAACACCACGCTTGCCTTTGAGTATTCTACGGTAAATGCCGATATACGCGGCGGAATTGACAGCGTTAAAAATCCTTTGGGCGGAAAAATTGAGGCGGATATGATTGGCGACATTATTATGGAAGAAAATATGATAGACCCCGAAAAGACGGAGATTGTTTTGCGGCGGTGAAGCGATACCGAAAAGAATGGCTTGCCGGGACAAAGAATATAACTAAATGTAAGATGTTTTGCCACTTGATTTTTTCAGTGGAAAGATACAATCTCCCCACTAAAAACGTTGAATGACGGGGATTTGCCCTTATTGAAAAAGCAGAAAAGGAGCGCGGAAAATGAATTATGATTTTGATACGGTGGTGGACAGACGGAATACCGGTTCTTTAAAGTGGGACGTAAAGGACGGAGAGCTTCCCATGTGGGTGGCGGACATGGATTTTATGACCGCGCCGGAGATAAGAGAGGCTTTGCTTGACAGAGTAAAGCACGGCGTGTTCGGCTACAATGTGGTGACGCGTGATTGGTATGACGCGATTGAGCATTGGTGGGATAAACGCCACGGTTTTAAAATCGAAGACGAATGGCTGATTTTCTGCACGGGAGTCGTTCCGGCCATCTCAAGCATAGTGAGAAAACTGACCGATGTGGGGGACAACGTACTTATACAGCCGCCGGTTTATAATATTTTTTACAATTCTGTTTTGAATAACGGCAGAAAAGTGCTTGAATGTCCGCTCGTGTTTGATAAACACCGATATTATATAGACTTTGAAGACCTGGAAAGCAAGCTCTCTTTGCAAAAAACCACTTTGATGATACTCTGCAACCCGCATAATCCGATAGGCAAGATATGGGGCGCGCAGACCCTGGCGAAAATAGGGGAGCTGTGTGAAAAGTACAATGTAACCGTGGTTTCCGATGAGATACACTGTGATTTGACGGATCCGGGAAAGAGCTATGTACCTTTTGCCTCGGTGTCGGAGGTCTGCCGTGATATAAGCGTCACTTGTATGGCTCCGACAAAAGCGTTCAATATTGCCGGAATTCAGTGCGCGGCGGTGTGTGCGCCAAACGCGAAATTGCGGAGTCTGGTAGACCGCGGGCTGAACACCGACGAGGTCGCGGAGCCGAATTCCTTTGCAATTACGGCAACGGTAGCCGCGTTTACCAGAGGGGAAAAATGGCTTGACGCTTTAAGACAATATATTTTTGAAAATAAAAAAACCGCGACGGAGTTTTTGAATGTCAATTTGCCATGTGTAAAGCCTGTTTTGTCGGAGGCGACTTACCTTATGTGGCTTGATTGCTCGGAAGTGTCACCCGACGCGTCAAAGCTGGCGGATTTTGCGCGTGAGCGAACAGGATTGTATGTTTGTTCCGGGGAACAATACGGAATTTCGGGCAAAAGCTTTCTGAGACTGAATGTCGCTTGTCCCAAATCAGTTCTTGTAGATGGCTTGAACAGACTCAGAGAAGCGGTTTTGTCATACACAGAGTAAATTTATAAAGCTTTTTGGCGCATTATCATTGCCGGTTTGTTTATTTGGGGGAATGAATGCGCCTGTTTGATTTTTATTGCATATTTGTGTATATTGTATTGACAAAGCTGTTCGGTTCGTGTATAATATTATAAAATCGGGTTAAAAATTTATATTTGTTTGGCGATATTTTATTAAACGGAGGATTTGAAAATGATAAGACACACAATAATGTGGAAATTCGCGGAGGAATATCAGGGAATGAATAAAGAGCAGATTATGGACAGCGTTATCTCGCGCCTTACCGCTCTTGAAGGCATAATATCCCAGATTAAGGCGATGAAGCTTGAAAAAGATATTTTACACTCCGAAAGGTCTTACGATTTGATATATATTTCCGAGTTTGATTCGCTTGAGGCACTTGAGGCGTACAGAGTACATCCGGAACATGTAAAGGTTGCGGAATTTATAAAAAACGTGAGAATCGCGCAGGCTGTCACCGATACTGAGATTTAAAAAGGCGCGGAGTGAAATATGGAGGAAAATTATAAAAGACCGAAATGCAGCTGTTCAAAGGAGCCGGTGGATTATATCCCGACAGACAGAATAATCGGAAAGCTGGATTCTTTATTCGCGAGAAACGACATGTCCGGAGCCGGAAAGCTTCTCGAATATTGGGAAAACGAGGCGAGAGCTTTGGGCGACATCAAAGGGCTTATTGAAATCCTCAATGAGGAAATAGGATATTACAGACGCACAAAGGACAAGGACAGGGCGCTGAACTCGGTGTATGAAGCCTTTGATTTGATAAAGGAAATGTATGAGGAGGAAAATATATCCGCGGGAACAGTCTTTCTCAATGGGGCGACTACGCTTAAAGCTTTCGGAAGGCTTGATGAATCTTTGCCTTATTACGAAAAAGCAGGGAGAATTTTTGAAAGTCTGCTTTCGGAAGACGATTACAGAATGGCGGCTTATTACAATAACGCGGCAGCCGCGTATGAGGAAGCGGGGAAAACCGAAAAAGCCGCGGGGCATTATATTAAAGCAATAGGAATTTTGCAAAAGAAGGGCGACAGCCACGCCGACGCGGCGGTAAGCTTTGTAAATTTAGCGTACCTTTATTACAGGAGCGACCCGGCTGACGGGAAGATATACGAATGTATGGACAAAGCATACGACGCTATCGTTTCGGAGGACGCCGTGCGTGACGGAGAGCTTGCGTTTACCATTTCAAAATGTATAGACGCTTTTGAATTTTTCGGATATTTTGAACGCGAAAAGGAACTTCGGCTTATAATGGAGAATATATATGAAGGGGCTTGAGCTTTCAAAAGCGTTTTTTGAGCGGTTCGGTCTGCCGATGATTCAAAACGAGTTTGCGGAGTACGCGGACAGAATCGCCGCCGGGCTTGTCGGTCACGGGTCAGAGTGCTTTGGATATGACGATGATATCTCTGCCGACCATGATTTTGAGCCGGGTTTTTGCTTGTGGATAACCGAAGAGGACGACAGTATATTCGGGTTTCGCCTAATGAGGGCGTATTCAAGGCTTCCGAAAGAATTTGAGGGTATTTCGATAAAAAAACGCAGCCTGCTCGGGAGCGACGGAAAAGGTGTGCATACGATCCCGGACTTTTATAAAAATTATACCGGAAGACCCGGAGCGCCTCGGGACTGGAGAGAGTGGATGTCGATTCCATCGCATTATCTGGCTGAGGCGGTAAACGGGGAAGTTTTTTATGACCCGATGGGGGTGTTTTCCGGAATAAGGGAAGAGATAAAAAACGGGATGCCTTTTGACGTCAGACTTAAGAAGATTGCCGCGAGGGCGGTCATGATGGCGCAGACCGGACAGTACAATTACTCAAGATGCATCTCTCACGGCGAAAAGAGCGCGGCGGAGATTGCCCTGCACGAATTTACGAAAGAAACCGTGCAAATGGTATTTTTGCTAAACTCGGAGCACTGTCCGTATTATAAATGGATGTTCAGAGCGATGAAATCGCTGAGTATGCTTTCGGACATCGCGGACGATCTTGAAAGGCTTCTGCTGTGTGATTCGGACAATGTTGTCGGCAGAAAGCAAATGATTGAAAATATCTGCGCGAAGATTGTTTCTCAGCTGAAAGTTATGGGGTTGTCGGATTCGGAGGACGAGTATCTTGAGAGTCATGCGTTTTCCGTCAATTTGAGAATAAAGAACTCGGAGATAAGAAACCTTCATATTATGGAGGGTTGATTATAAAATTAAAAAGCGGCACCTCACGGTTTTGATATCGCGCTCATGCGGCGAAATTTTCTTCGGAAAGTTCCGACTTGCGGTGTTGCCTCTAAAGAAAGGACGGTGTTTTATTTGAAAATCAGGAAATTAGTTGTGGCGGTGCTTGCGTTTTCGCTTATGCTGTCGGTTTTTGCTCCCGCGCTGTTTGCCGTAAGCTTTATCGAGACCGAAGACCCCGATGACGCGAGCGTAAGCTTAGGAGGAAGCGGGGATAACGCCATGCAGCTTAATCAATCCGACGTAGTGGCGGTACAGTTTTTCACCACGGCGGAGGCGCTTGCCGTATCGTTCAGTATGCCGAGCTTTAACAATGACAGCGGGTCGGTAACGGTAGCTTTGTTTGAGTTTAATGAGGACTATTTTAACACTGTTGAGGGAATCGCGGTCGCTGAACATACCTTTGAAAACTTCAGGGACAATTCCGAGCTGACCATAAGGTTTGATGAGAACGACCCTTTGAGCGCCGGAGAATATTTGCTTGTGCTTTATGACGCGAAGGACGACAATCCCGGCAGCGCCGGAGGAACCGGCATCGGAATCTGGTACGGCGGAGGACATGAAAGCCAAAGATTTTACAAAAACGGTGAATATGACGGAAATGCTTCCATGCCTCTGAACATTCTGTATAAAACCCCGCCCGAAAAGAATTATGAAATTCCCACGGTGCCGGAGATCGGAACAGATATAGACATGTCTCCCAAAATGGATTCCGTAATTTATTTCTCCGACCCGGATGAAGCCTCTAAAGCGAGCGCGGGAAATCAGACGAAAGTAGAGTATACCGACGGATTTACACGGATTTCCACTTCAGGGGCGGCAAGCGACCCATATGCTTTTGTCGATCTGTCCTCCAAGGGCAGTGTGATCGACACCGGTACATACAAGGCGGCGGTCATAAAAATGAGAAAAAGCGAAGGAGCGCCGTCGGCGTTTCAGGTGTTTTTCACAACTTCGGTCACCGGCTTGTCCGAGGCGGCTTCAATCAAAGCCAATTATAAGGATACGTCGGAGTGGCAATATGTAATTCTTAATTTCGCAACAAACGGTCTGTATACCGGCGAGCTCAAGTCGCTTCGTTGGGATATATTCCAGAGCACGGAAACCACGGCTTATGTGGATATTGATTATGTGGCTTTGTTTACCTGCGTGGAGGCCGCCGAGTCTTTTGCGGGGAATGATAATTTTGAAGATTTTGAAGAAACCGAGCAGGGTGGAGATGAAGGAATGGATAATGTC
>CASEEB010000090.1 GCA_949286815.1 uncultured Eubacteriales bacterium
TAACCCGTGAGCGCGGACGCCGCGGCGGTCGCGGGACTTGAGAGGTATATTTTTGAGGTCACATGTCCCATTCTGCCCACAAAATTCCGGTTTGTGGTTGAGATTGCCACTTCATTTTCGGCGAGTATTCCCATATAGCCTCCTAGACACGGGCCGCATGTAGGCGTGGAGACCACGCACCCGGCGTTTATAAACGTCTCGGCATAACCGAGTCTGATGCAGTCCAGATAAATAGACTGTGTCGCCGGAATTATTATGCATCTGACGTCGGGGGCTATGTGTTTGCCTTTGAGAATATCAGCCGCGATTTTCATATCGGAAAGTCTTCCGTTGGTGCAGGAGCCGATTACGCATTGATCTATTTTGATGTCTCCAAGCTCGGACGCGTTTTTTGTGTTTTCCGGCAGATGAGGACATGCGACTACAGGCACTATCTTTGAAAGGTCAATGTCGATTACCTCGTCGTAATCCGCGTCCGGGTCTGCGCTGTAAACCGTATACGGGTGCGTCATGCGCTCCTTATAAAATTTAAGCGTTATGTCGTCCACCTCAAAAATTCCGTTTTTGGCGCCGGCTTCAATCGCCATATTTGCCATGCACAGGCGGTCGTCCATCGAAAGAGAGGCGAGTCCGTCCCCTGTAAACTCCATGGATTTGTACAGCGCGCCGTCAACGCCTATTTTGCCGATAATGTAAAGAATCACGTCTTTTCCGGAGCAGAACTTCGGAAGTTTTCCGAAAAGGTTGAATTTTATCGCCGCGGGTACCTTGAACCAGGCCTCACCGGTAGCCATTCCTGCCGCCATGTCCGTAGAACCCACGCCCGTGGAGAATGCGCCGAGCGCTCCGTAAGTGCAGGTATGAGAGTCCGCGCCTATAACAACGTCTCCGGGACCGACAAGCCCCTTTTCAGGCAGAAGCGCGTGCTCTATACCCATGTCCCCCACGTCAAAATAATTCTTAATGCCGAATGTTTTGGCAAACGTACGGCACTGCTTTGTCTGCTGCGCCGCTTTGATATCCTTGTTCGGAACAAAGTGGTCCATGACCAGAGAGATTTTATTTTTGTCAAAAACCTTGTCAAATCCGAATTTGTTGAATTCGTTTATCGCCACGGGAGATGTAATGTCATTGCCGAGAACCATGTCAAGTTTTGCCCTTATGAGCTGTCCCTTTTGAACCGATTCCAAGCCGGCGTGCGCGGCAAGGATTTTTTGGGTCATTGTCATTGCCATATTTATTTCCGTACCTTTCCTCTTAAATTATTTATTGTTTTTTTCTTTCACGCTTGCGTATCTGCGGTTTATGGCGGAGAAAAGCGCGTTTATGGAGGACGCGATGATGTCGTCATGAACTCCCGCTCCCCAGACTACGGTTCCGTCGTCAAAGGTTATGCTTACATATGTGACCGCCTTGGAGGATGACCCCGAGGTAAGAGCGTGCTCCTCGTATGTGAGGTTGGAGTAGCTTATACCCAAATGCTGCTTTATAGCGTTGCTTACCGCGTCAAGCCGTCCGTTGCCGGACGCCTTGAGTTCCTTTATCTCGCCGTTTATCTCCACTGTCAGAACAACGTTTATTCCGGGATTGCGTATGAAGTGATAGTCAACGAGCTTTATCGGAGAATTGATATTTACATAATTGCTTTGGAATACTTCGAGCACCTGTCCCGGAGTGAGCTCGGCGTGCGCGTGGTCGGAGACGCTTTTGACTTTGTATCCCACCTCTTCTCTCATTTTTGGAGGAAGCACATATCCGAATGTATGCTCAAGCAGATAACCTATGCCGCCTTTTCCGGACTGTGAGTTTATTCTTATCACATCGGTTTCGTAAACTCTTCCAACGTCGGTAGGATCTATGGGAAGATAGGGAACCGTCCAGAAACGGCAGTCCTTTTCCTCACGCCATTTCATACCTTTTGCGATGGCGTCCTGATGAGACCCGGAGAATGCCGCGAACACAAGCTTTCCGGAATAGGGCTGTCTGTCATATACCTGCATCCTTGTGACTCTTTCGTAAAGGTCGGTGATTTCGGGCATGTCGGTGAGGTCAAGTCCCGGCTCTACTCCCTGAGAATACATATTGAGTGCCAAAGTGATTATATCGACATTGCCCGTGCGCTCGCCGTTTCCGAAAAGTGTGCCTTCTATTCTGTCGGCACCCGCGAGCAGACCGAGCTCGGAATCCGCGACGGCGCACCCGCGGTCGTTATGAGGATGGAGAGAAACAATGACGTTGTCGCGGTATTTGAGGTTATCGCACATGTACTCTACCTGGTTTGCGTATACGTGAGGCATGGAGAGCTCCACGGTGACGGGGAGGTTGATGATGACTTTTCTGTCCGGTGTCGGTTTCCACACGTCGAGCACGGCGTTGCAAATCTCAAGCGCGAATTCAGGCTCTGTTCCGGTAAAGGATTCGGGCGAATATTCATACCTGTAGTTTGCTCCGGTTTCCTCGGCGATTTTATTGAAGAGCTCGGCTCCGTCGGTGGCGATTTTGATTATTTCTTCTTTGGACTTTTTGAAAACCTGCTCGCGCTGAGCCACCGAGGTAGAGTTGTAAAGGTGAACTATCGCGTTTTTACAGCCCGAAAGCGCGTCAAAAGTCTTGCGTATTATGTGTTCGCGGCTCTGGGTGAGAACCTGTACCGTGACGTCGTCCGGAATCATGTTTTTCTCTATAAGCGTGCGCAAAAATGTGTATTCGGTTTCGGAAGCGGCGGGGAAGCCCACTTCGATTTCCTTAAAGCCTATTTTTACAAGCAGATTGAAAAAATCGAGCTTTTCTTCAAGGCTCATGGGGATGATGAGAGACTGGTTGCCGTCTCTCAAATCAACGGAGCACCATATGGGCGCCTTATTTATATAATTCTTCTTTGCCCACTTCATCTCGCACACGGGAGCGGGGAAATACTGACGTGTGTATTTTGACGCGTTTTTCATATAAAATACCTTGCCTTTCTTTACGTGAGACTGTAGTTTTATAAAAGTTCCTCACGCGGATTATTATTTCTTGTTGTTTTTTGCGGGAATAAGTCTTTTTTTGGTGACATGCGGATTTTTCAGAATATAAAAAATAAGCCCTCATCTCTTTAAAACAGAGACGAAAGCACAATTTCTTCCGCGGTACCACTCCGATTGACAGTAATCCACTCAATACGTACGTTTAATACGTTCTCTCTGTAACGGGAGAACCCGTCTTTCCTACTCGAAAACATCTTTCGGTCTGAAGCTCAGGGGAGAGTTCGATATTGCACAAGCCTTTGTCTCGCACCGCCCGACAAATCTCTGAAGAACTTTTTAAAGAATATCTTATGCCCCGTCATAGCCTTTCGACTTATTACAATATATTATAATACAAAACTAACTGTTTGTCAATAGCTGTTTTAAATTTTTTTGATGTCTTTTTGCACAAATGTCCGCTCGTGAAAAAGAGATAATTTTGTCATTTAAAATATTGAAGAGAATTTCCAAAGAGTATATAATTATATATAATGTTATTTATTAAAACACCGGTTTTTTATGCCGAT
>CASEEB010000091.1 GCA_949286815.1 uncultured Eubacteriales bacterium
TTTACTATGTCGATAAGCGCCCACATGCTCGACGCTCTCAATACGACTTCGCCGTCTCTGAGTATCTCATAATAACGCAGAAAGCTGTATCCGTGGGACGCGCGGCACCAGGTCCTGACATCTATTTCCTCATATGCGTGCAAAGGCTTTATAAGGTCTGCCGATATACTGCCGAGTACAAAGCCGACTCCCTTCTCATCGCGCAAATCGTCAAGCGGCAACCCCATATCCGCGCACTGCAAATTTGCCGTTTCCTGAAGATACATAAGAATACGGCTTGTCCTCACGACACGGCTCGCGTCGGTATCATGCCATTTTATTTTAAAATGCGAAGTATACTTCATCAATATCCCCCGTAAAATCAATTATGCCACGCGGGGGAAAAGCCTTTTCATTTAAGGCTCTTCCCCGCAAAGGTATATTTATCCGACCTCTGAATAATCAAAGTTTGTTTTCCGAACCGAGAACCGATTCGATCTTATGAATTACCATCTTTTTGACCTCTTTGCGTCCCTCGGAAAGGTAGGTACGCGGGTCAAACACATCGGGCTGAGCGGACAGAACCCGTCTGATTCCCGCCGTCATCGCAAGGCGTATATCGGAATCTATATTGATTTTGCACACCGCCATCCTTGCAGCCTGGCGAAGCATATCCTCAGGAATACCTATAGCGTCGGGCATTTTACCGCCTGTTTCGTTTATTTCCTTTACAAGCTCCGGAATTACCGATGACGCTCCGTGCAGCACTATCGGAAATCCGGGCAATCTTTTCCCGACTTCCTCAAGAATATCAAAACGAAGCTGCGGCTTTACTCCCGGCTTGAATTTATACGCTCCGTGGCTGGTTCCTATCGCGATTGCAAGAGAATCCACTCCGGTTCTGCTTACAAATTCCTCGACTTCACCGGGGTTTGTAAACATAGCGTCATCGGCACTTACATTGACATCGTCCTCTATTCCGGCAAGCTTGCCGAGCTCTCCCTCAACAACCACCCCGTTGGCGTGCGCATACTCCACGACCTTTTTTGTAAGTTCAATATTTTCTTCAAACGAATATTTTGAACCGTCTATCATCACAGAGGTAAATCCCCCGTCAATGCAGGCCTTACAGAGCTCAAAGCTGTCGCCGTGGTCAAGATGAAGCGCAAGATCAATATCGGTATCCTTGATTGCCGCCTGCACGAGCGCCATAAGGTATTCGTGCTTTGCGTACTTTCTGGCTCCCGCCGAGACCTGCAGTATCACGGGAGACTTTTTTTCGCCCGCCGCCTCGGTGATAGCCTGAATTATTTCCATGTTGTTGATATTGAACGCGCCTACGGCATATCCGCCTTCATAGGCTTTTTTAAACATTTGTTCTGTTGTTACAAGTGCCATATTTTCCTCTCCGTTAATTAATAAAATATCTTCTTCCGAATATATTTTACCACATTTTTCTTATAAAATCAATAGCATTTATAAATTTTGGTTTCAATTAATAAATAAAAGAGTATGTCCGGTTATATAAAATCAGCCTGCGGCACCGCTTTCCCGTCCTTTGGCCACGGCTCCGGACTGTGTGTCCGCGGCAGCCACCGCGGCGGAATGTCTTTCGTACTCGGTCTGATATTCCTGATTTCCGAGACCGAAGCTCACCGCTATCGCGTTGTTTACGGCATTCATAATATCGTCGTCAAGATGCCCCATTTTTTCTTTCAGACGCCGCTTGTCTATCGTTCTTATCTGTTCAAGCAGGATAACCGAATCCTTCGCAAGACCTACTCTGTCTGCATATATGTCTATATGTGTGGGCAGTCTGGTCTTGCCCATTCTTGATGTAATGGCGGCGGCTATCACCGTAGGGCTGTATCTGTTGCCCACGTCATTCTGAATTATAAGCACCGGCCTCAGCCCGCCCTGTTCCGATCCGATAACCGGACTGAGGTCTGCATAAAATATATCTCCGCGTCGTATTGTCGGTATCATAATTTTTTATACCGTCCTTTTCTGGTTTTCTTTACAGGGTTATTTTTGCCGCAATGTTACCGGTTTTAAACACTGCGACGCAATATTTCCCACAATTTTATCTGGTATCTGAGGTTCGCGGATAACCTCAGTGTCAGTATATGTTAAATAATGTCACAAAGTGAATTTTCTTTGTATTGACAAGAAAAATATAATGTGGTATACTTTATATGTGACAAGCTCGTCTGATTTGTTAAGCTACGTTTTTTGTAAATTATACCTTTTTTGTCATAATTTTTATTTTTTATTAAATCGGTTTTTTCGGTCGTAAGCACCCGGCCGACATCGGGAAAGGAATCAGTCATAAAATGAAAATGTCTTTTGTTTCAAGTGACATAGTAAAGCTTTTCGGAGAAGAAAAAGGTTACTCCATTATAAAAGAGAGCGGCTTTGACTATATTGATTTCGGTCAGCCCTGCACGCTGTATTCTTATAAAAGCGGTCTGTATTCGGAAAGCTTTGACGGATTTATCTCATATTTCAAAACGCAGAAAAAATACATTGAAGGCGCGGGGCTGAAAGCGGGACAGATACACTCCCCCTTCCCCACCTATCCGGAAAGCGGGGACAAAGAGGAGTTCGACGACATGCTGCGGGCTTTGAAATGGTCTGTTTTCGCCGCTTCGGAAGTCGAAAGCCCATACGCGGTAATTCACTGCGCGATGAGAAACGGCTGGCATCCGGACACGGATCCGGAGCTCACCAAAAAACTGAACTTTGAAGTTTTTTCAATACTTATTCCCGAGGCGGAAAAATGCGGTGTGACGTTGGCGCTTGAGAATATGCCTTCGCAGGGAAAACCCACGGATATTCCGACCTCCGCCCCCGAACAGCTCATAGAATATATTGATATGATGAACTCACCCAATTTCAAAGCATGTTTTGACACCGGACACGCCAACGTATCCGGGTTCGGATGCGGCGATTATGTAAAGGCGTTGGGAAAAAGACTCGTGACTCTTCACATACATGACAACGACGGCACCCGAGACGGTCACACCTGTCCGACATTCGGAACCGTTGATTGGAAAGACTTTTTCTCGTCACTGTCACAGGTCGGATACAGCGGAACTTTATCGCTCGAATCCGACAATTTCTCTGACAGGGAAAACAAGCTTACTTATCCCCTTTGCGTAAAATTTCAGCATGATATTCTGGACGCGCTCGCGCGTGAATACATGTAATTTATATTTTCCGATTTTCTCATTTTCAATCTTAATTTGTAAAATTTCTATATGAAAATATCGTATTTTTTGTTTTTTGTTTCTGAAATATGTCGTTTTGTCCAAAAAAAGCATATACTTCAAACATAGTTTTTTCAAAAATACTATTTACTTTTTCCCGGTTTTATGTTATCATTAAGAGTGGGTGATTGTTTGTGTAAAAACGCTGTGTAAAAACACGCTGTAAAACACACCGTCTGACAGGTTTATTACGATTAGAATAAATTAAAATATATATTTTCCAGGAGGAAATCTTAATCATGTCTATCGAAAGAAAAAAGCTTTCCATGGACGGCAACCAGGCTGCCGCTCACGTCAGCTATGCGTTTACGGAAGTCGCGGGAATATACCCCATAACTCCCTCAAGTCCGATGGCTGACTATGTCGATCAATGGGCTGCTGCCGGTATGAAAAACGTCTTTGGAACAACCGTAAAGGTTATGGAAATGGAGTCGGAGGCAGGCGCCGCAGGTACAGTACACGGCTCGCTCGCTTCCGGAGCTCTTACTACAACTTATACAGCTTCCCAAGGGCTTTTGCTTATGATCCCCAACATGTATAAAATTGCCGGAGAGCTTCTCCCGGCGGTCTTTCATGTATCGGCACGTTGTGTAGCGTCGCACGCGCTCAACATTTTCGGAGATCATTCCGACGTTTACGCCTGCCGTCAGACCGGATTCGCAATGCTTGCCGAAACCAACCCGCAGGAGGTCATGGATCTTGCCGCCGTGGCTCATCTTTCAGCCATTAAGGGCAGAGTTCCTTTTTTGAACTTCTTTGACGGTTTCCGCACTTCACACGAAATTCAGAAGATCTCGGTGTGGGATTTCGCAGACCTTGAAGAAATGCTCGACAAGGACGCCGTCGCGGCATTCCGGGCTCACGCGCTCAACCCCAACCACCCTGCTCTGCGCGGTTCCGCGGAAAACGGAGATATCTTCTTCCAGCACAGAGAAGCCTGCAACAAATACTACAACGCGCTTCCCGCTGTCGTTGAAGAGTACATGAACAAAGTCAACGAGAAGCTCGGAACCGATTATAAGCTGTTCAACTATTACGGCGCGCCCGACGCGGACCGCATTATCGTGGCTATGGGTTCCGTATGCGACGTTATAGAAGAAGTAATAGATTATCTCAACGCAAAAGGCGAAAAGGTCGGTCTTGTAAAAGTCAGACTTTACAGACCTTTCAGCGCCGAAAAACTCATTGAGGCAATTCCCTCCTCCGTCAAAAAGATTGCGGTTATCGACAGAACCAAAGAGCCCGGCTCATTGGGCGAACCGCTTTACCTCGATGTGGTTACCGCATTGGCTTCAAAGGGAGTCAAAGCAACGGTTGTCGGCGGACGTTACGGACTCGGTTCAAAGGACACGACTCCCGCATCTGTATTCGCAATATACGACAATCTCGCAAAAGACACTCCCAAGTCAAACTTCACAGTGGGTATCGTGGACGATGTAACCGGATGCTCGCTTGAGGAAAAGCCCGCTCCCGACACCGCTCCCGAAGGTACAATAGCATGTAAATTCTGGGGTCTCGGAGGAGACGGAACCGTCGGCGCGAACAAAAACTCCATCAAAATCATAGGTGACCATACCGACAAATATATTCAGGCTTATTTCCAGTATGACTCAAAGAAAACCGGAGGTATTACGATTTCTCACCTTCGTTTCGGAGACAGCCCGATAAAATCTCCTTATTATATAAATAAAGCTAATTTTGTTGCTTGTCATAACCAGGCTTACATACACAAATATGATATCGTATCCGATGTTAAGCCGGGCGGAACATTCCTTCTCGACTGCCAGTGGAACACAATTGAGGAACTTGACAGACATCTTCCCGCAAAGGTCAAGCAGTATATAGCAAACAACAATATCAATTTCTATACAATTGACGCTACAAGCATCGCCATAAAGCAGATAGGCAACGCAAAGGTCAAAAACACCATTCTTCAGTCCGCTTTCTTCGCGCTCGCGAAAATACTTCCCGAAACCGAAGCAATCGAGTACATGAAGAAGATGGCTTACAAGTCATATATCAAAAAAGGACAGGCTATGGTTGACCTCAACTACGCCGCTATTGACGCGGGAGCAGACGCGTTTGTCAAGGTGGACGTTCCGGATTCATGGAAAAACTGCGACAAAGATAACGACGCATCCAAGGTCATGGGCAGCCGTCCCGAGCTTGTGGATTTCGTTGAAAACATAGTAAATCCCGTAAACGCTATGAACGGAGACAGTCTCCCGGTTTCCGCGTTCGAGAAATATGTAGACGGTCAGTTCCCTCAGGGTTCCGCTGCATACGAGAAGCGCGGCGTCGCCGTTATGGTTCCCGAATGGAATCCCGCAAAATGTATACAGTGCAACAGCTGTTCCTTTGTATGTCCCCATGCCTCAATACGTCCTTTCGCGTATAACGAACAGGAAGCAAAGGACGCGCCCGCCGACACACTCTTTGCTTCAAAGATGACCGGTAAGGGTTGTGAAAACTACAAGTTCACGGTATCGGTATCCGCTCTTGACTGTATGGGCTGTACCCTCTGCGTTAAGGCATGTCCCGTCAATCAGAACGCGGACAAAAAGGCTGCCGCAGCAGGCGTGAAGGCCGATCCCGCAGATTACGCGCTCAGAATGGTTCCTCAGGAAAAGGGTCTTTACCAGCAGGCAGCATTCGATTACGCCGTTGCCAACGTCTCGTCAAAGGAACTTCCCTTCAAGACAGATTCTGTCAAAGGCTCGCAGTTCAAACAGCCTCTGCTTGAATTCTCAGGCTCTTGCGCAGGATGTGCCGAGACTTCATACGCGCGTCTTATCACTCAGCTCTTCGGTGAGAGAATGTATATCTCCAACGCTACGGGATGTTCTTCAATTTGGGGCGGATCCGCTCCCAGCACTCCCTATACGGTAAACCGTGAAAGCGGCAAGGGACCGGCTTGGGCAAACTCGCTGTTTGAGGACAACGCGGAGCACGGACTCGGCATGTATCTCGGTCAGAAGGTCATCAGAGACAGACTTATCGGATACGTTAAATCTCTTGATTACTCTTCGGATCCCGACCGTCAGGCTGTTATTGACAAATATCTTGAAACTGTAGACGACGGAGCCGCTAACCAGGCTGCAGCAAAGGCGCTTATCGATATGCTCGAAAACAGCGTATGCAAAGAAAAATGCGACTGCTGCGAAACCGAAAAGAAGATTCTCGCGGACAAGGATTACCTGTCCAAGAAGTCCATGTGGATGTTCGGCGGAGACGGCTGGGCTTACGATATAGGCTTCGGAGGTCTTGACCACGTATTGGCATCCGGAGAAAATGTAAACGTGTTCGTATTTGACACTGAGGTATATTCCAACACCGGCGGTCAGGCGTCTAAAGCGTCCAACCTCGGTCAGGTCGCTCAGTTTGCCGCGGCAGGTAAGGCTATAGGTAAAAAGAACCTTGCAGAGATAGCTATGTCCTACGGTTATGTCTATGTCGCTCAGGTAGCTATGGGATACGATATGAATCAACTGCTCAAGGCGCTTACGGAGGCGGAAGCATACAACGGACCTTCGCTGATCATCGGATACGCTCCCTGTGAAATGCACGGAGTAAAGGGCGGTATGCAGAACTGCCAGCTTGAAATGAAAAAGGCTGTGGAAGCAGGATATTGGCAGACATTCAGATACAATCCCGCGCTTGAGTCCAACAAGCTTACGATAGACTCCAAAGAGCCTACCGCAAACTATGTAGACTTTATTAAATCCGAAACCCGTTACGCTCGTCTGGCTCAGTCCAATCCCGAAAGAGCGGCGACCCTCTTTGCTAAGGCAGAAGCAAACGCAAAGGCTAAATACGAAAGACTTCAGAAAATGGGCAAGCTTTACGAATAATAACAATCCGAATTAACACGCAAATAAAACAAGAGGCCAAGCCAATAGCTTTTGAAAAACTTTTGGCTCAGCCTCTTTTTGTTTTAGCGTATAGACTCATACATCGCCCGTGTTCGTTAATTTACTTTTATTGAATTCAGAATCGGAGTTGCTTCGCGAAAAACATCGAAATCCTCGATGCCGCGTGTCCATGCGTCCATCATATCGAAAGTCAATATAACAGGCATTCTGTCGTGTATGGGAGATACCGACTCGTCAGCGCGGGTGGTAATGACAACAAAACGGATACCGTCAGGCGTATTACGGTAAATACCCGCAAGATACACCATAGGTGAATCCGGAAGATTGAATCTGTATTTTACTTTGCTCTTTGACCACTCATAGTAACCGTTGGTCGGAATGATACACCTATGACGCAGGATTCCGTCTCTGAAAAAGGGCTTTTCGGCTACACTTTCCGATCGAGCGTTGATAATAACTCCTTTGTTTTTATACCCCGGATACCCCCACGTACCCGGGACAGGAATGAGATCTTTTCCTACAAGCAGAGGAACCGTATCGGTAGGGAATATCTCACCCGATTTAATTCTGACATCTGGATACAATAGACTTAGTTTGTGATAAAGGGATCTCATATCGACGCTTTTATCGTCTTCGGTAACATAACGTCCGCACATGGCTTACTCCTTCATTATTTCAAAAACTTCGAATCATAATCCAAGCCTCTCAGATCATGGCCCGAATTACGCAGATCGGCGACCTTCAATGCCACCAGATTGATATCGGAACACATAGTCTGGGCAATCTGCTCCGCGTCAAACCCAAATTCATAGATATAAGACAATACCTCCTCGGTCGGAAGCAGAATGGCGGCAGCTACCATATTCGCCTCATACTCTCGTCGACAGTTCATATCATATAACATAAACTCCTGAAATCCGTCCGACGCGGCATTGCGATGCAGCTGATCATGCCCAATCTCATGGGCGCATACGATTTTTGCTAAAGCAGGGGACAAATTCTTATTGATGAATATACAACGATTACGTTTTATTACGCGGTACATTCCCTTGAGAACCGTGAAATCCTCCCAGTACAGACGAATACCCAACCCTTTCGCAATCGAAAACGGATCTCTTGTTCCAAAGCGGTTAACAAGACGCAGGCCGATTTTATCAAATTCAGATTTGTACATTCTACGCCTCCTCGGATCACTTCTCCTTGCTGTATTTCTTCGGAGTATACTTCTTATTTTCTTCGATTGAATCCCAATACGCTTTATTTAATGCGCTCATAACGGCGCTCTTTTCATCGGGATCCATTCCGCCGCCCGCAAACAGCGCGGAAATCTCGGACACAAGGTGTTGAACGTAATCGGCATCGCGCTCTCCGCCTTTATCGTAAGCTTCCGCCACGTAAATTTCCGCATCATTCAACAGTTCGCTTACGGATACATTGAGAGCCTTGGCAAGCTTTATAACAATATCCATACTGATATGCGTTCTTGCTCCCGATTCATAATTTTGAATGGTTCTCAGACCAACACCCGCAAGCGAGGCAAGCTCAGATTGACTGATTTTTTCAGCCAATCTTTTTTCTTTTAATTTGTCCTTAAATTCCATATGAAACTCCTCGGAATATATTTTTGCAAAATACGCATAATCGTGCGCATAATTGTATTGACAACGCACGTTTGTTCGTGTATAATAAATACATACAATAGTTTGTTTCGCAATTTATAAACGCACGATTGTTCGTATCCGTAATAATATTACACCCAAAAGTATATTTTGTCAATAGGTTTTGCAGAAAAAGGGGGCGTTTTTTTGGAAAGATGTATCTTGCACTGTGATATGAACAACTTTTATGCATCCGTTGAATGTTTTTTAAACCCGAAGCTGAATACCCGTCCTATTGCCGTATGCGGCGAAACCGAAGACAGACACGGCATTGTGCTTGCAAAAAATTATAAAGCAAAAGGATATGGTGTAATTACGGGGGAAACGGTTTGGCAAGCAAAGCGGAAATGCCCGGGGCTTGTAATAGTGCCTCCTCACTACGATGAATACGTGAAGTTCTCAAAGAACGCGCGTGAGATCTACAGCCGTTATACGGATATGATAGAGCCTATGGGACTTGATGAATGTTGGCTTGATGTGACAGGCAGCCAACGTCTTTTCGGATACGGAGATAAACTCGCTTATGAAATCAAGGAAAGCATAAAAAAGGAGCTTGGTGTAACAGTATCCGTTGGGGTGTCGTTCAATAAGGTTTTTGCCAAATTGGGCAGTGATATGAAAAAACCGGACGCGGTTACCGTAATTACCTATGAATGCTTCAGAAAACAGATCTGGCATCTCCCTGTATCGGATATGATGGGCGTGGGCAGAGCAACCGCAAAAAAACTTAATTCGATCGGAATTCACACTATCGGCGATCTCGCGCAATATTCATGCGAGTGTCTCATATCAAAATTCGGCAAATGCGGAGAAGATGTCTGGCGCTTTGCCAACGGTCTGGATATCTCCAAGGTCGTGACCCGCGACCCTGAGGCTTTGGATAAGACGGCAGGACACGGAATTACGACCAAGGAAGATCTGATATGCAATGAGGAAGTATGGCCGGTTATGCTGGAGCTTACTCAAAACATCGGACATAGGCTTCACATATACGGAAAGAAAGCAACAGGCGTTGCAATCAATATAAGAGATAACGCGCTGAACGACCGGCAGTGGCAATGCCGACTTGCCTTTCCGTCAAAAAGTCCGTATTATATAGCGAAAGCGGCATTTCAGCTGTTTGAACGAAGTTACGGCTGGATAAGACCGATACGCTCGGTCGCCGTGAGAGCGATTGACCTTATCTCAGACGATATTCCTCAGCAGATTGATATATTTTCGGATACGGAAGCAATCAATAAAAGGGAAACTCTTGATCTTATAATCGAAGAACTCAGGAAAAGGTATGGAATGAAAATAATTCGCAACGCGATACTTCTCAACAATCCTAAAATACCGACCGTCGACGTGTTGAACAGACAGATTCAGCTGAAGGGATCGTAAAAAAACGGGAGCTGAGTCATCAACAGCTCCCGTTCCGCGGCATCCAAAAACCGATAACCTCTGAATTTTATAGTTTCCGTGTATTACCAGTTAAAGACGTAAGAGCCGCTTGAAACCGAAACAATTTTGCCGTTCACCTCAATGTCCGCCTCGGTGCCGAACGGGACCGTTACAAATAAATTCGTCGTTCCGAATCTTTTTGTCCAGCGCACCGAAATATTTCCCCGCACGGTCTCAACCACCGCGTGCGCAAACAAAAGTCCCTCAGGATAATAAGGCTTGACCGAAAACCGTTCAAAGGCAGGCAATATCGGCTTGATTCCGCAAAGGTACGCATAAAACCAGGAATCAACAGAAGCAAACATCGGATGGTTGTGCGAGTTCATGCCCTCTTCTTTTTTCAGCTCAAACCTCTCCCAAACCGTCGTAGCCTCATTTTCAATCATATACCCGTATCCCGGATACTTTTCGCTGTACAGTATTTTCCATACGTCCTCAATGTAACCGTACTCGGTCAGCACTTCAAACATGTACTTTGTACACAGGTTTCCGGTGGTAAATCTGTAATTCGCGGACACAAGGTCATTATGCAACACCTCTGCCGCAAGACCCCGTTTGTCCTCGGGAAGAATACCGAGCCAAAGCGAAAACGCCTGGCACGCCTGCGAACCGGTTGCCATAACCGCGCTCCCGGAATCAAACCATTTATCAAGCATAGCCTGTTTTATGTGTTCTCCTATGCCGTGATATTTCCGCGCCACGTCATCCCTGCCCAACAGCTTCGCGAATTTTTCGATTAGAACACAGTTGTAATATGAAAAACCCGTGGACATAAATATTCCCGGAGTCTGTGCCGAGTTGGCGTTTTCGGGACTTAAGCAGGCATACGCCGGTCCTGCCCAGTCGCCGTAATAGCTGTAATTTACAATGTAATCTTCGCTTCTCGAAAGCAAAGAATCCTCCCAGGCGCAATAATTTTCAAGCATTTCATCAATAATCTGCCGATTGCCCGTATGCATGAGCGCCATGTTGCCGGCGACCAGAAACGACGAGCAGACCGGATCCGCCGGATACGCCCCGTAAACAAACGGCGCGCAGCAGGTAAACGCCCCGTCTTCTCTTTGCTCATAATGGATATCTCTTATTATTTTCGGGAACATGGTTCCGATATCGAAATTATAAGGGGTCTCCTCAAAGCGCACCGTGGCGTCGTTCATCCAACCCATGCGTTCGTCTCTCTGCGGACAGTCTGTAAAAATCGAATGTATATTCGCTCTCTCGGTCATTACACAGTTTTCATGTATCTTTGTCACAAGGGCGCTGCCGCAGCGGAACATATTCTGCGGCTTGTCGATATCGGTATATATCGCCTCGGCACGTATATCGTCGGCGGTAAACAGTACGGGCGAATTTACCTCAATGTATCTGAACCCATGGTATGTAAAGGACGGGCTCCAAACGCAGCCATCCTCTTTTCCCGACGCTATGTAAGTATCCCTCTGGTCGGCGTCCCGCAACGGCAGATTATACAGTTTTCCGTCCTCTCCGAGCATTTCCCCGTGAGTTAAAATTATTTTGTCGCCGTTTTTAAGCCCCTTTGGTACAGTTATGACCGGAATTCCGGCGATATTCTGTCCGAAGTCAAAAATGCATGTCCGGCTGTCTATTCTGAAGCAATCCACGGGGGTATAATATTTTTTTACCCTCACCGGGCTGATTGCCATCGGACGCATTTCCCCTCCCGGACCGTCAAACAGCGCGGGCTTATTTCCGTCGGCGTGCTCTGTCGTATACCACGTGTTGTCAGAAAGCGACGCGTCATACGTTTCCCCTTTGAATATTGAAGCCTCGACAGCCGCGCCCTCTCGCCACTCCCAATCGGTATCGGTGCATATTTTCTCGCTTGTTCCGTCAGAGTATTTGATGTCAATAAACGCGGTAAGCATAGGCTGCCCGAAGAATTCGATTATACGCGAGTTGCCGAACACCACTCTCAAAGTCTCATTGTCGTTAAAGCGCCATCCGTCCGCGATATCAATATTGATAACGTTTTCCCCTGCCTTCAGCAGTTTCTCCAGTTTGGCGTCAACCGTGTAGTAGCATACCTTTGCATAATTGGAGTGCGCCGGGTCAAGCAGATTGCCCAGCCTTTCCCCGTTGAGCCTTATCTTCTGATAACCTATGCCGCAGCAGTAAAGCACGGCGCTTTTTATTTGCTTTTGTATCCTGAAAACCTTTCTGAAAGAAAAGCTTTTTCTGTTTATCCGTTCAGGCGTGCTTATCCATTTCGCAGGCCACTTGTCTACATTGCCGTTAACAAACTCAGCCTGTTTTTCTTCGGTCTCATATCCGTATCTGTCGGTAACCTTGAGTGTCAGCGTAAGCAAAACTCCTATCGGAAGTCTTTCATTTTCCGAATCAAGCTTCACCGACTGTGTTTTTGTCTGTCCGGATTTTTCCGCAATCAGTCTGTTGTCCTCATCATAAATCCTTAAGCTGAACGACTCCTGAAAATTTTCGGACTCGGTCGACTCAAGCGACCATGAAAAAACCGGGCTGTCGGTATCCGTGACTACAAAGCTGTCTTTGCGATAATTGATATAAATATTTTTTATTTCCGTCAATATTGTCACCTCCATTACATATAAAAAAGCAGCCGGCAACCTTAAATTGATTTAAAATCCGGCTGCGAAAGCTGCCAAATGCAACCAAACGGTTGAATTTCGGCAAGCTTCGACAAGAAGAAAACCAAACTGAAAAATTAACCGAACAAAAGCTCTCTCATATACGCAGTTGAAGCCACAGCGTCATTTGCGTCAAGAATCTTTTGCATTCTGTCCATATCTATTCTCTGAGCGGCTTTCTCAAATGCCTGCATCCATTTTATCGTCTGTTCTACCGCGTCCCTGCTGTCTTCCCTGTAAGGATACTGGTCGGTGGATATGAAGTTTTTGTAATCATATTTTCTCAGATAATAGAACATCTCTATGTACTCTATAGTTCTGACAGACCCGGCAATCATGTCGTCATCCCAGCCGCGCCAGTTGTCATTCATATGAAAATGGAACATCTTTCCCCTTGCCATAGCGGTGCAGACCGCCTCGGCGACATCCTCATACGCCTCAAGTGAATGTCCGACGTCAATGGTTATTCCCATGTTTTCCCTGCCGCTTTCGAGACAGTACGCAAGCGCGGTCCATACATTGGCAAGGAAGCTGTGAACTCTCGGTTCCTTGGGCTTATATTCAAGTGAAAACCTGATATCGGGCGCTCTGTCGCAACACTCGGCAAAGCCCTCAGCCATCCACTTATGAGCGTTCATATAGTCTGCCTGCAAGGGATAATCATATCCGTCCTGACCGTTCCAGATGGATATGGTATCACAGCCGATAGCTCTCGCCAGATCCACACAGTGCATCGTTTTGTCCACCGCCGCTTTTCTCACTTTGGCGTCGGGATTGGTGAACGCGCCCTTGCCCCATATGGGCGTGCCGAAATGGTCGGGAATAATGGCGACCGCCTTGTAATTGTACGATTTAAGAAAATCCGCGACCTTATTGACCGTTTTGTCGTTGAGCTGCCAATTCTCCACAAATTCAATACCGCTGACGCCTTCTATGGACGCCACTCTGTCAAACAGTTCCTCAATCTCATAAGGACGTCCGTATCCGCCTGTCATATACCTGTCGGAGCACTGCCCGACATTGCCGAGAATCACCGAAAATTTAAGCATAATAACCTCCGTACCGCCTGAGCGCGGCTTTTATAATAATTCTGCCATGCAAAAGATTATTGTTATATAATCCCGCCGCTAAAGTTCGGGATATCAGAACACCGAAACCGTTTCGCGGCGAGTATGTCTTCTCTCCCTGCATTTTATTTAATTATACTTTGTTTTTCTGCTTATGTCAATAAGTATGCCGATAAATTTGCCAATATTTTATTCAGAAAAACTATTGACAAAACCTCAAAATGATGATATCATATTAATAACTGAATTTATAGATAAAAATACTGTGAACGGAAAAAGTAATCGTTTATGTCCTACAGAAAGCCGCCGGTTGATGAGAGGAGCAGGTCGCATATCCGATGAAATACATCCGGGAGTAACATACCGAAACGGCATTTATGCCGAATTAGACTATGTCGGACGCTCTCCGTTATAAGAGTAAGACCGTGAAACCGCGGTCTTTAAGTTCCATGCGGAAACGCCCGGAAAAATCAAGGTGGTACCACGGTTATGTCGTCCTTGCTCTTATGCAGGGGCGTTTTTTGTTTATAGTTCAATAAGGGCAAAGTCCCGTCATTCAAAATTTTCAGTGGGAGATTGTATCTCCCCGCTGGAAAAATCAAGTGGCGCCCGCCTAAGAGGAAAGGGGACGTCTTAATTTAGTTATACTGTGTAAATATTGATAATATCGGAGGTTATTTAAAAATGCAGATTTATGAAGAACTTGTCAGGCGCGGCTTGATTGCGCAAGTGACAAATGAGGAAGAAATCAAAAATCTTATAAACAACGGCAAAGCGGTCTTCTACATCGGCTTTGACTGCACGGCAGACAGCCTTACGGCAGGGCACTTTATGGCGCTGACGCTTATGAAGCGGCTGCAAATGGCGGGAAATAAGCCTATCGCCCTGATAGGCGGCGGAACGACAATGATAGGCGACCCGTCAGGCAGAACCGACATGAGGAAAATGCTGACCAAGGAAGATATTGACCACAACGCGCTTTGCTTTAAACGTCAGATGTCGAAATTCATTGATTTCGGCGAGGGAAAAGCCATGATGATAAACAACGCTGACTGGCTTTTGAATTTGAATTACATCGAACTTCTGCGAGACGTGGGCGCTTGCTTTTCGGTGAACAGGATGCTTACCGCGGAATGCTACAAGCAGAGAATGGAAAAAGGTCTTTCGTTCCTTGAATTCAACTATATGATAATGCAGTCATATGATTTTTACTATTTATTCAAGAATTACAACTGCACGCTTCAGTTCGGCGGCGACGACCAGTGGTCAAATATGCTTGGTGGCACAGAGCTTATCAGAAGAAAGCTCGGTAAGGACGCAAACGCGATGACAATTACCCTTCTTACCGACTCTCAGGGAAAGAAAATGGGCAAAACCGCGGGCAACGCCGTTTGGCTCGACCCGAATAAGACTTCTCCGTACGACTTCTATCAATATTGGAGAAATGTCGATGACGCCGACGTCTTAAAGTGCATCAGAATGCTCACTTTCCTGCCGCTTGAACAGATCGACGAAATGGACGGTTGGGAGGGCGCGAAGCTCAATCAGGCAAAGGAAATTCTGGCTTATGAGCTCACAAAAACGGTTCACGGGGAAGAAGAGGCAAACAAAGCTCAGGCAAGCGCAAAGGCTTTGTTCGGCTCGGGAGATGAAGCCGACATTCCCACCGTCACTTTATGTGAAGATGACTTTACAGACGGTATTATTGATATTCCCTCAATTCTCGTAAAATCGGGACTGGTCAAGTCCAAATCAGAGGCAAGACAGGCAATACTTCAGGGCGGAGTTACGATAGACGGAGATAAAATAACCGACGTAAAAGCAACTTGCGCAAAAGAAAAATTAACCGAAGGCATATTGATAAGAAAAGGCAAAAAATCATATATGAAAGTTGTTTACAAAGCCTGACGCAAGTTGCACAGGTCTTGAAGCAAGCTTATAACAAGTTTTAAAACAAGTTTTGGAACAAGTTTTAAAGCAAGTCCTAAAGCAAGTTTGGTAAAACGCTGTTTTCGCGGGAAAGGAAATGACTTATGAATGAAAAAATAACAATCAGGCTAATTGACGAAAAAAACAGCCGGGACATTAATATTCCGAATGAACCGTTTATGATTTTCGGCAGGATGATACCGACATACGCAAATGAAAAATGGGATTACACAACAGAAGAATTTTCCGAAAAAGTACAGATGTGCTTCCCTGATGAGAATTACCGCTATGAGGAAATGGCGGAGAACAGCGTTTTTTTAGGCGCATACGACAAAGGCAAATGCATAGGGCTTGCCATTCTGCAAAACGCGTTTTTCAAGTATATGTATCTTTACGACCTTAAAGTGAATCAGGCTTACCGGCGTTCGGGAGTAGCCCTGTCGCTGATTAAAAAAGCCGGTGAGATAGCATTAGATAAAGGCTATCGCGGGATATACACTCAGGGTCAGGACAACAACCTCGGAGCCTGTCTGTTCTACCTCAGGTCAGGTTTCGTTATAGGAGGACTTGACACAAAGGTTTATCAGGGAACGCTTCAGGAGGACAAAAAAGATATATATTTTTATCTGGATTTGAAATAAACACGAAAAAACATCGCATTCTTCCCTTTCCGTCCGAAATCAATTAATTATATTCCGAACGCTGCATAATGTCGCATATAATAATACTATAATGTTTTCCAGACTATCCCCACAGCCATTAGGCTGTCAATAAAGGAGGCAAGGAGATGAACTCAAAGAAATCAGGTATATTTACCCTGTTGTTTAGCGTCCTGTTACTGTTCGGAAGCATACCGTCCGGAGC
>CASEEB010000092.1 GCA_949286815.1 uncultured Eubacteriales bacterium
GGATCTGGGCGCCGGCACATACACAAGGCAGTATTTTTCGGGCGAAAGGTACAGTATACTCGAATGTTCTTCAAGAGGACACAGCGTTCCGATTATCGACGGCTCATATCAGTTTTCATCTTCTCAGGCAACAGCGGGCAATGTGGAATACAGTGACGGTATATTTACAATGGACATATCAAAAGCATACCGTTGCGAAAAGCTAAGAGGTCTTACAAGAAAATTCACTCTTACGGACGACTGCGTGAAACTGAATGACACATTTGACCGCGACGGCGACTGTGAAATCATAGAGCGGCTTGTCACACTGATAAAGCCCGAAATCGGAAAAGGCGGCATTGTACATATCGGCGATGTGACTGTGGAATTTGACGCGGACAAATACGACTGCGCAATTAACAGTGAACCCACGTCAAACGGTGAATTGTGTTATTTCATCGACTTTACACTTAAGTGCAAAACCTGTGTTTTTGAATGTACAATCAGATAAAATAAGGAGGGATTATTATGAACTTACTCGGAAAAGCAACGGAAAAAAGTTTTTGGCAAGCGGTTCGGGATAAAGAATGTTTTTATCCTTACCGCAAAGAAATTCTTGAGATGTGGGAAAATTGCTCTGAAAAAGAAATTAACGCGCTGACATACAGTGATTTTAAACTCTTCTGGACAACCGGAAACCGCACAATATATCAGGAAAGTTATTTTTTACGTCGGAACTCTATGTATTGCTCTGCCCTGCTTGCTTTGATATATCCTGAGGAAGAAAAGTATTTAATTAAACTTATGGATGTGATATACGCCATTTGTGACGAGTACACGTGGTGTCTTCCAGCTCATCAGGGTAAGCTTGAACCTAATAACAACACAAAAATCGACCTTATGGCGGCGGAGACCGGATTTACACTTGCCGAGATATATACACTTTTGGGAGACAGGCTGGAACCTTTGATAAAAAATCGGATTTTGGCGGAAACCGAGCGCAGAATAGTTATACCCTTCACTTCAGTTTGTCCGTATGATTTCTGGGAAACCGGCAATACCAACTGGACAGCGGTCTGTATGGGGTCGGTGGCATGTATGTTCATGCTTATATACCCGGATATGGTTGAATCTCTCAAACCGAGGTTTGACAACGCGATGGAATGCTTCCTTTCCGGGTTCAAAGACGACGGAATCTGTCTTGAGGGCTGCGGATACTGGCATTACGGATTCGGTTTCTTTACGGCTTACGCGGATATGATGCGGAAGTTTACAAACGGAAAAACCGATTATTTCAAAAGAGAAAAAGTCAAAACCATATCTACGTTCATACAGAAAATGTTCCTCTCCGGAAACGCTTCGGTCAGTTTTGCCGACGGAGGGCGTACGCTGTCATATGACCTGGGACTCTTACACTATCTGAAAAACGAGTATCCCGACGAAATAGTTGTATTTGACAGAAAATACTCAAACAGCGGAGGACGCTTTTGTACCCAATTGAGATATGCCCTCTGGTTCAATGAAAATTACTATAACAATCCCGCTCCCGACAATATATGCTCGGAATACTACGCCCCCGACTCACAATGGCTCATTAAACGCACAGAATCCTACGGATTCGCGGCAAAAGGCGGAAACAACGCCGAGCCTCACAACCACAACGACGTAGGCTCGTTCATTTTCGCCAAAAACGGAAGACAGGTG
>CASEEB010000093.1 GCA_949286815.1 uncultured Eubacteriales bacterium
AACGGAAGAGTGGTGGCTCCCAGAAAATTAAGTATACGCTGCCGTCTGAAGACAAACGCGCACATATACAGTATAGTGCCCCTCGGCGGAGATTTCGGAAGCGACGTGGACCCCGCGGCGGTCGAGAAGCTGAACGGAGAGGTGAATGCCGCGCGGATTTACCGTGCCACGGGTGAAACAATGCGGCTCAACGATGAGATAATTCCCGATTCGCGCTCGGCAGACATAAGGGTGATATGTGCTGAGGGAAGGGTAATGATAAATGAGGTCAACTCAAATGCCGGAGAGGTAAACTGCCGCGGCGACGTACATATGAAGGTAATGATGAGCAAGGAAAACGGCAGCGAACCGTACAGTGTCGTCAGAAAAATGCCTTTCTCTCAGAATATTCCGATTGAAGGCGTAAGCTTTGACTGCAACGCATATGCCTGCGGGACTGTCAGCGAGCTGAGTGTCAGCGTGGAAGAGGGAAGGATAAGCATTGACGCCGGTGTAATAATACAGGCGGAAGCTCAGAAAAACGAAAATATCAGGTACGTGAAGGATATGTATTCAACGGTCTGCGATACCGAATGTGAATACAGGCAGTTGGGCGTTCCTGTGGCAAAGGGAAGCTTCAACGGAAACTTTACATTGAGTGATTCGCTTTCACTTGAAGAGGCAGGAATCAATCCCGCCTCGGGGATTGTGGATTGCACGGGAACGGCGTATGTTGAAGATTGCGCTCATGAGAAGGGCAAATGCGTAATTTCCGGCAAGGGTAAATTCAGCCTTATTCTTGAGCGCGACAATGAATATTCGACGAATGAAATTGAGTTTCCGTTTAAATATGAGCTTGATTGTCCTGACGGCACTGTCGGAACCGACTGCAAAGCCGATGTGATATCGTGCAGGGCAAGATTGGACGGCGAGAGGATAGGAATTGACGCTGAAATCGCGATATGCGGACGGAATTTCGGTACCGAAAACATATCCGCGCTCACGGCGGTGCATTTCGGAGAGCAGCTTAAGGGCTTATGCGGAGAATACGTTATTTGTTTCCCGGCTAAGGACGATACTCTGTGGAGTGTGGCTCAGAGATACCGCACTCATATTTCTTCGCTTATAGACGCAAACCAGCTTTCGGATAACTGTTCGCCGGATGCTCCCGCGTCTTTAGAGGGAATAAATTATCTTATAATCTGAATGTTTTCAATCTGATAACCGTAATTAAAGGACTTGCGTCGTTATGACCCGCAAGTCCTTTTTTCTGTATATGGTCTTTCATGGTATTAAGATTTTTTAGATTGCAGGTCAGCCGGCAAACAGCAGCATTGCCAGCAGAAGAATGAGTTCTCCGTCCGGGTCCTTATCGTTGTTGCCCGACAAATACACCATAAGCATAATGCCCATGATCAGCAATTCTTCGCTTCCTATACCGTGGCCGAACGGAAAATTGTTTTTCAGAGCGCCGGGGGGCAGTATTGATGAGAACAGGCTTCCTTTCCTTTCGCACCGTTCGCATTTGTTGTCGGGCGTCGGAAGCGCCGAGACGACCGGCTGAGATATTTCATCCGGAGGGTCTGGCTCGTTGCCGCTTACTTCGGCGGTTTCTTCAACGGTCATATCATCGGGGATATTTTCGGAAGCTTCTTCAAATGAAGAAACCTCATCTTCCGCGGGCGCGGGGTGCGGGTAGTCTGCTTTATTTGTATTGACACGCGGATTTTCCGGTCTGTCGGAACGCATGGTATTTTTGTCTGGAGACATGCGTTCGGAAGAGAGATTTTTTCCCTGTGGGTAGGTCGGGTAAAACCCCGGACCGCTTTTGAACATACTTCCTCCGTAGTTTTCGGGAATTTTTATTTTCGGTTCTTCTCTTGACGGTGGTCTTGTATACATTTTATCAGATCCCTTTCCTAAAATTACTTTTTAAAGCGTCTTGAGTATGTCTCCCAAACGACTCAGTTTAATGATATAATCAATGGCGTTCTGACGTTCCGCGCCAAGATACGGTTTCATTGCGCACAAAAGCGCGGCACGGCTGTCGTAGTCGTTTTTTTTGTTTGGTGGCGGCGCTGTAGGCTGTGAATTTTGCGGCGCGAAGGCCTGAGTAAAAGAATTTGTGTCTGTATTTCCCGCCTGCTGTGAGGCGCCGCCAAGTCCGCTCATAAGAGGCCCTAACGCAGATAAAATCTGAGGAAGTTTTGAGATAAGCTCAGGATTGGATAGCAGGGAAGACAGTATATCACCGGTTGAGGAGTTTTTTTGTTCGGGCTGTTGGTTTTGCTTGTTTTCCCCGTTGCCGGATGCCTGCGTGGAATCGTTGCTCCGACCTGACATTATTTTTCCCAATAGGTCAAACAGAAAATCGCTGCCTTGCCCTTCGCCGCTTTTGTCCGACTGTTCACCGCGGTTGTCCGCGTTTAAGTTAATGTCGTTCATATTTGCCTCCGGCATAATTTATAACCGTCCTTTCTTAAGATATTTTTTAATGTAAATCAGAAATTGCGCTTGCCTTCCTTATAGCTTTTGATTAGTTCTCCGGCGCGTTCAATATCTTTGTCGGTAGCCGCGGAAAGCGCGGAACGCAGGCCGTTAAGGTCTTTTTGGCTTATATTGACATTGCTGATATCAATTCCCGAATTTGCCGCGAGTCTTTTTATCATTGTCACAAGCTTATCGTCATCCAACATCATAAGCATGTCAAGTGTTTTTTTATCTATGGTCATGTAGTTTATATTCCTCCAATCTTTTGACTGTTATATGAGGTAAAGGTCTTTGTATGACTCTTTTCAATGGCAGTTTATGCTGAAAGTAAAAAAATGTGCATATGCTTATAGACAAACGGGGTTTAAAATGATATAATAATAGTGTGTATATGAAAAACAAGCGAGCCGAAAACAGAAAAACAAAAAAAGGGAAAGTTTGAAAATGAAATTTCAAACACGCCTTTTGTGACTTCGACGCCAAAAGCGCGGCGCCGATTTTCCAAGGGCGAACCGCGCAAAATGTTGATTTGGAGTAAGAAAGGAACGGTCATATAGATGGAATTTCTTGTATTGTCTGATTCACACGGAAATCCCGAAAGACTTACTGATATATATAAAAGACAAATAAAAAAGCCCGACGGAATATTTTTCCTGGGAGACGGGTTACGCGACCTTGACGGATGCGATTTTTCCGATACTCCGGTATATTGCGTCAAGGGAAACTGTGATTTTTTTTCGTTTGATATTGACCGGGAGGCAAAAGAGGAAAGAATTGAGGAAGTATGCGGATATAAAGTTATGTTGTCTCACGGACATTTGTACGGGGTAAAACATTCTTTGGGAAAAATACTGCACAGCGCCGCTCAAAAAGGCGCGGATATCTTGCTTTTCGGACATACGCACATACCTTTTGAACATGTTTATACTCCGGAATGCGGGGAAATCGCGGGGCTGCAAAAAACTCTTTATGTCATGAATCCCGGAGCGGTCGGAGGATATGTCTGCTCGTTCGGATGTATCGGTATTTCAAACGGAGGGCAGATACTGCTTTCACACGGCACATTGTAAAAACAAAAAAACCGCAGGGCTGTAAACCCTGCGGCAGGAAGATTGTTTTAATCAGATTTCATCAGAAGCATTTACGGCTTCGGATTCCTGTGCGTTTTCAGCGGCCTCGGCATTTGCGAGCGCGTCTTCGTAAGCGGCGATTACAGCCGATTCGAGAATGCTTCTGAACTGAGCGTTGATGGGATGTACTATATCGCGGTAAGTGTCGTCGGGGTTCTTGCGGCTGGGCATAACGATAAAGAATTTATCGCGCGCATTGATGACTTTGATGTCATGAACTGCCAACTGGCTGTCAAATGTGACCGAAACAATTGCCTTCATAGGACCTTCATCGAAAAGCTTTCTGACTTTAATATCTGTTATCTGCATGTTTTTTACCTCCGTTGTTTTTTCAGCAGTTTCTTTACTTACCGTTAAGCCGAGATGTCAGCGACGGTATTATTGAGACATATGGAAATATTTGTTTTGCCTCATGCTATTATTATAAATGTCTTTTGTGAAGACTATTCAAATATATTTGGTTTTTTTTGTGAAATGGCAAATTTTAATTGTAAACAATATGACAACAAACATTAACTTCCGTTAATATAAAATTGTAGAAAAAAGGAGATGGATAACTTGTCGACGCCAAATACACATTACGGAGCGCAGGGAATTGATACTATTATAAAAAACTGTAAAAATAAAACCGTGTTTTTTTCGGGAGCGGGAGGAGTGATGATGTCCTCGCTTGCGCTTCTCACAAAGAAAATGGGTTACGCGGTAAAGGGCTCGGACAGGAGCCGTACTGAAATTACAGAGGTGCTTGAGAATTCCGGAATTGAGATTTCATACTGTCATTCAAGAGACAATATAGACGAGAATTGCGGCGCGCTTGTATACACGGTGGCAATCTCAAGCGACAATCCCGAATACGTGAGAGCGGAGGAACTCGGAATACCGCGCATATCCAGGGCGGATTATCTTGGATATATAATGACGGGATATAAAAACCGCATAGGCATTGCCGGAATGCATGGCAAGAGTACCACAACTTCCATGTGCGCCCAGATATTTCTTGACGCCGCGAAGGCTCACATAGCAGGGGAACCGACAATCATTTCCGGAGCGGCTTACAGACCCATGGGGGGAGCATACCATATAGGAGACAATGAAAATTTTATATTTGAGGCATGTGAGTATATGGACAGCTTTCTGGATTTCAACCCGACTGTCGCCGTACTGCTCAATGCCGAAATGGAGCATGTGGATTATTTCAAAAATCTGGATCAGATTGTAAGCTCTTTCTCAAAATACGCCTCTCTGACGGGAAGGGAGGGCTGCGCGGTCGCCAATGCCGATGACTGCAATATAATGAGATCGGTAAAGGAATATTGCGGAAAACTTATTACGTTCGGAATAAAGAACGAATGTGACTTTAGGGCGGCCGATATTGAGACGACACGCGGTCTTCCGGCGTTTGACCTGTTATACGGGAATGAAAAAGTCTTCCGTGTTCAGCTTCCGGTGTGCGGAGAGCACAATATTTACAACGCTTTGGCGTCCGCGGCGGCGGCGTATGTCTGCGGAATTGATTTTGAGTGTATCCGGAAGGGACTTGAGTCCTTCGCGGGAACGAACAGACGCATGGAATACAAGGGAAAGATTAAAGGGGCGGATGTCTGGGATGATTACGGTCATCACCCGACAGAGGTCGGAGCTACGCTCGCGGGGGCGAGGCAAATGTGCACAGGCAGACTTATTTGTGTATTTCAGCCTCATACATACAGCAGAACCGCGGCACTGACGGATAAATTCAAAGCGGCTTTTGAACCCTGCGATATTGTATTGCTGTGCGATATCTACGCCGCGAGAGAAGAAAATATATACGGCATAAGCTCCGAAAGCCTTGCTTCGATTGTGGGTGAAAAGGCGGTTTACGCAAAGGACATCAAATCCTGCGCAAAGACTCTTGAATCCATAGTCAGAGAGGGCGACACGGTCGTAATCATGGGAGCGGGGGATATATATAAAATTTATAAAGAGCTTGATTTTGAAAATTAAATAAAAAAACCGGATTGTTTTATCCGATTTGCACAAAACCATTATATAATACTTGTGTATATATCTGAAAATCATAAATATATATTGACATTTTTAATAATATGTAGTAGAATGAGTTATAGCATTATCCGACATTATCCGAGATTTAATCAAATGCGCAAAGGAGATGTGTTTATGAAAGGATCGATCGGTAAAAACGAGCTTATTTTCCTTTTGGCGGTTTTAATGTGTATAGCGTTTGCTCTATCCTCATGTGCTGACCCTTACGGTAAAACCGGGGACAACGAAAAAGGTCAGGTCGGTAATGACCCGAAAGCGCCTGACGACGAAACCAAACCTCCCATGCCCACCGACGGCGTTATCGGATATTGGGTGACTCCTCAGGGAAATAACGCAATTTACTTTGAAAAAGACGGCACCTGCATTATGTATGAGACATTCTCCGCCGATCTGTATGAGGAATACTGGGTTTATCAATGGCGTTATTTGAGTGAGGATACTATACGCTTTGAAGCGGAAGTCGACGGCGAACTGCTTTTTGAAGATGAGAAATTTGAAATAGTTGGCAATGTTCTTCATATGTACGATGATACAACATTTGTATATTACAAAGAGAGCAAACCCGAAATCTGCTATTACGACACTTTTTTACATAACACGGATTCAATCAGATATTACTGGTATTGCGACAGTGAGGACGCGGATATATATGTACACATTTCCGGCGCGGATATATGCTTCTTTCCCATGTACGGAAATCAATTTTCCTATGTTGCCGATGAATATGTGTTAAAGCTTGACAGCGCGGACTCTGATTATGCGAGATTTACTCTGTCTAACGGTCAGGAATTTATTCTGACGGTTGAGAATGACAGGCTGATTATAAAGAATGACAGCGAAATGTACGGGTTTACGGAAATAAGCGACGTCGAGTTTGAGAAAATTCGGGAAATGTATCTTAACAAAGACAAAATCCCATTGTCCACCGAAACCGATGAGATGGGCAGTATTATCGATGAAAACGGGAATATAATTACCGAAGATACAGATTGGAGCTATGAGGAGTACACGGAGCCGGCGACAGACTATTGATTTTAGAAGCTGTATTTGTAATTGATATTGAAATCTCCCCGACGTTTTTTATAACGTGCGGGGAGATCGTTTTATATAACCGAATTAAGATGTCTTGGGTGCCGCCTGATTTTTTCGGTGAGGAGAAGTCTCCCGCCGAAAATGTTGAATGACGGAGCTTTGCCCGTATTGAAAAGCGCAACCAAAGACAGAGATTATTTGGTATTTGTCGGGTAAACTCATTTAAAGGTAGGGAAGAGACGGACCCGACGGGCGGTCACCCATTGATATGAGCAAATCAAGTCCGATTTCACGGCTGCGAAGTACCGCCGTCTTTACCGCTTCCGCGTCTCCGCAGAAAGCGATTATAACTTCGTTTGAGTGGCTGGTACCGCGGGAGGGCGTCATATATTTTGTGACC
>CASEEB010000094.1 GCA_949286815.1 uncultured Eubacteriales bacterium
GCTGTGTTCGGAGACGTCAACGGAACTGTCGGAGGCGACGTCAGAGGTATCATAGACGGACAGATAGGAGAGAAGGCGGTAATCAAAGGTTCTGTCTACGGAGATATAAACGGGGATGTTCTCGGAATTATTGAGGGGGACGTCGAGGGAAATATCGACGGAAACATAAAAGGAACGATTAAAGGTAAAGTCCGCGGAAATGTAAACGGCATTGTTTACGGCGAGGTCAAACAAGGAGTGGACGGCGCGGTAGCCGGACAAATGTCGGGCGCCTGATTCTTTTAACATTACCTAAAAAGACATTTATTTGTGTTTAAACTGAGGCTTGTTCATGTAACGGCTCGGCGGATAAGCCTGAAAAAGCAAGGTCAATCAGTACGGTTGGCTTTGCTTTTTTCATTGTTCCGCAAGTTCCGCTTTTGCCGCTCGGTTTAATTGAAAATACCTGAATATGACCGAAAGACTAAACTTGAATATTTTTCGGAATTATACAAAACGCTATTGACAAACAAGAGTTAATATGGTAAACTTGACGCGTCAATTAAAACATTGATATTTAATTGATATCAATATGAAAGGAATTTTTTGATATGAGCAGCAAACATTTCAGACTTGTGCTTCCGGATGAAGGATACGATATTTATATGCCTCGCGACACCCAGAGCTGGGGTTACAGGTACGGACCGTCAATTATGGTGCATGACGGCATATGCGAGGCTTGGTTTGCCTCTCCCGGAGACGGATACGAGGCGGACTGGTTTACATACCGCCGCTCTGAAGACGGCGGCAAAACCTGGACGGATGAAAAGGTAATTATGACGCCGACTCCGGATTCCATGGATTGGTTTTCGGTATGTGACCCCGGCGTTATCAGGTTCGGCGGATATTACTACATAGGTTACACCTCAACTATATTCAACGATTGGGGCGGTGTGTGCAACAACACTTTTGTAGCAAGGTCGAAATCTCCTATGGGTCCCTTTGTTAAATGGACCGGAAACGGCTGGGGCGAGACGCGCGACACCGCCGACGGCAGACTTGAATGGATAGGCAAACCGGCTCCGGTAATATATTTCGACGGTGACTGGCATGATTGGGGCGCGGGCGAGTTTTCTTTTGCCGTAAAGGAAAATACGCTTTATATGTATTATACCTGGTCCGAAAAGGACGCTGACGGCAAGTCCATGGTTTCGACAAGAGTCGCGACGGCGGATATCAGGGATGAAAACTGGCCCGCGCATGTCACGCTTCACGGAGTGGCATATCAGAGAAAATCCATGTCGAACGACTCTTTTGATGTGGTGTATTGCGAAGACCTCGACAAATTTATAGCTCTTTCGACCGACAGCAGACTGAATGAAAAGAGTATGCTCGCGGTATTCGAGTCGGACGACGGTATAAGTTTCCGCCGCGTAAACGACCTGAGGGTCAATACAAGCTTTATGCTTCACAACTGCGGTATTTCCGGCGACGAGCTTCATCATATCAAATCCGGCGACAATATGATCCTCGGATATGCCTACGGAAACCAATGGGGAAAATGGGGCACAAGATTCCACAAATATACATTTGAAGCAATGGAGGACGATTATTACTCCGAGCTTGACAGGGAAAACATAAAGCGCGAGATTATACCGTGGAAGCGCGAGGAGGTGCCTCACAAGAACTGCATAACCCTTGAACATCCGCATTTTTATCGTATGCACGAGGGTGAGAGCCGTGAGATAGGACTGTATTTGTTCAATGTCTGCTATGAAACCGAGCCTGTAAAGTCTGATGTGGAATTTTCCAATTATGACCGCTCGGTAATCGAGACAGACGGATTTACAATAAAGGCCAAGAAATCGGGATATACGTATATTGACGCTAAATATAAGGATTTGTTCTGCGAGTTTTTGGTCTATGTTTACCCTGAGGGATTTGTTTTCGATGACCCGAACAAAAAGGTAATTTCCTTTACGCCGATGCAAAAGATATACAATATAAGCCTGTCCGGCAGGGAAAAGAGACAGATAAGGGGTATGGCGAGGTATTCCGACGACACCTGGTATGAGATCTGTGAGGCAAAGGACAATGTTGAATTTGAAAATAAAAATCCTGAGATTATCACTGTAGACGAAAACGGAATAGTACGGCCTGCAGGCAAGTTGGGTAAAGCCAATGTCAAGGTCAGCTGCGGCGGGCACGAGTTTGAAGTTGAGGTTGTTGTAGGCGAGTGAAAAGGCCTCTGAACCGAAATCTGACAGTTTTTTCCTGAACATACATAAAACATGTAATCTTTAATCGCAATGTTGTCGGAAAATGTCGTTATTTCACTGTAAACGCACGATTTGTATTGACATTTTGGTGTGATTGTGTTATTATTTTGTTGAAATGACGGAGGTGATATTGTGTTAAAGAAAAACATTTTAATTTTTAGTATTTGCGCAGTTTTTATTTTCATGATGTTTACGTCTTGCAAAAATGCTGACGGCGATATTGTCAACGGCGATAATGAAGGCGGTGCCGCGACAGAAAGCGGCACCGCTGTCGACACGGGCGGCATCAATGAGGATACCGGCGGAGATGACGGGAAAAATCAGAACGGGGATTGCGGCGAGGATTTTGTCAGATTTAAATTTAAACCCGTTGAGGGCGGATATGAGATATCCTCGTATTACGGTACGGTAAGTGAGCTTGAAATACCGGGGGAGTATGAAGGACAACCCGTTGTAAGCATTGGGGACAGCGCGTTTGCCGGCTGCGAAGAACTTGTAAGCGTGACCATACCCGAAAGTGTAAAGAGTATAGGGATGTCGGCTTTCAGAGACTGTTACGGTCTTAAAAGCTTATCTGTGCCAGACGGGGTTATGTATGTAGGCTCATACGCGTTTGATGACTGCAACAGGTTGCAGTACAACGAGTATGAAGACGCGTACTACCTCGGAAACGAAAAAAATCCGTATGTTGTACTTGTGGAGACGAAATATATCAGTAAAATAGCTTACAATATACATCCGGAAACTACGCGCGTGATCTGTGACAGCGCGTTTGCCGGCTGCGGCGCTCTGATAAATATTGAGATACCTGACTGTGTCGTCTTTATAGGTTATTCCGCATTTTCCGGTTGTCGAAATCTTGAAAGCATTAAAATTCCCGATGGCGCCATGATTGACGGGGACAGGATGTTTAACGGCTGCGCCGACCTTAAAAGCATTGTGCTTCCCGACGGTACGACAAGAATCGGCTCGTCCATGTTTTACGGCTGCTCGGAGCTGACAAGCGTGAGCATACCGGACAGTGTGACAAGCATAGGAGACTTTGCGTTTGACAGTTGCACGGGTCTTACCGACATTGAACTTCCGGACGGTTTGACGAGTATAGAAAACTCGGCGTTTAGAGGATGTGAAAATCTTGAGAGCATTGTAATACCCGACAGCGTGACTTACATAGGTTCCGACGCGTTTTACAATTGCCGGAATTTGAAATATACCGAATACGAAGGCGCCCGCTATCTCGGAAACCCCGATAACCCGTATGTGGTGCTTAAAAGAATAAGGGATACCGGCATAACTTCTTTTACATTTCAGCCGGGCACGAATGTTATCTGCGACAACGCGTTTGAAAGCTGTACCAAGCTTACCGACATTGAGATACCCGAACATATAACGTGTATCGGCGAATATGTATTCAAGGGATGCAGATACCTTGAAAATGTTAAACTTCCGGAAAACATGACCGCAATCTGTAGCGGTATGTTCTACGGCTGTACCAGACTTGAAAGCATAGAGATACCGGACGGAGTTGAGAAAATATCTTCTTCCGCGTTTGCGGGCTGCGAAAAGCTTAACAACGTCACGATACCGGAAAGCGTAAAATATATATACAGATATGCGTTTTCCGAGTGTTCCTCTCTTGAGAGCGTGATTTTTGACGATCCGTCCGATTGGTATTGCCATTCTGTCTCATATGACGGCTATGATGAAACCATATATATCGAAACTCAGGAGCTATCCGTACCGATAGTGGCGGCATTAATGCTGCGGAACCAATATGTCGGATGCGATTGGGAACA
>CASEEB010000095.1 GCA_949286815.1 uncultured Eubacteriales bacterium
CAAGTCTGAATTTAGGCTCGATAAGCTTCGCGTGCTTTTTCATATGATTCAATATGCCGTCGGCATTTTTGAAATATTTAACGTGTCTGAGCTGATTTATCTTATCAAAACCGATCGTCTGAGCCGCCAAGACAGGCTTCAGCTGAGACATATTGTTCCTATTCGCGGCAAAAACAGCCACACCGGCGCCCGGGTATGTTATTTTTGATGTGGAAGCGAAATAAAAGACTCTGTCCTCATTTCCGTACTCGGCACACGCCTTGAATATATCCGCAAGAGTGTCGCCCTCGTCATACAAATCATGCACCGCGTACGCGTTGTCCCACATGATTCTGAAATCCTTGGCGGCAGTCTTCATTTTTGCCAGACGTGTCACGGTCTCGTCGGAATACGTGATGCCGTCGGGATTCGAATACTTGGGATTGCACCAGATTCCCTTTATCGACTCGTCCTCAGCCACAAGCCGCTCCACTTCGTCCATATCGGGACCTGTCGGAGTCATTCTTACGTTTATCATCTCTATTCCGAGCGATTGCGTAACCGTAAAATGACGGTCATAACCCGGAACCGGACACAAAAATTTTATCTTATCGTATTTACACCAAGGCTTTTCACTGCCAAACACGCCGTAAAGCATAGCGCGCGCCACCGTGTCGTACATCAGGTTAAGCGACGAGCTTCCGCCTATAAATATGTATTCGGACGGGATATTCAAAAGATCGGAAAAGAGCTTCTTGGCTTCCGGAATTCCGTCGAGAAGCCCGTAGTTGCGGCAGTCAAATCCCTTTTCTGTTTTGCAGTCATCGGCGCTTTCAATACAGGACAGGATTCCGTCGGAAATATCAAGCTGATCCTTCCCCGGCTTACCTCGTGAAAGGTCAAGCGAAAGACCTGACGCAGCCATGCGGTCATATTCTTTTTGCAGCCTTTCTTTTTCCTCGGTCAGTTGAGATCTGTTCATTTCAGTATACTTCATATCAATTTTCCTTTATATAAAAACAATTATTTGTCAAAATTCAGCTCCCGGCTTTTCTTTCGCGCGGCACGCCGCATTATACATTTCATTCGCAGAGGATTACAGGGGCTTTGCCCCTGCCCCCACCGCCTTTTGAAAAAGGCGGGCGAAAACTTTATGTGTATTATTTTTTGCACTCGTATATAAGAATACAGCCTGTACAGTTTTGCAAAGCAAAACTGCGGCATACAGCACGTTAAATAATATTTTATTGATTTCTTCACGCTGTATGCATTAAATATCCGATACAACCTGGACAGTTTTACGTCAGTAAAACTGCCGCATACAGCACGTAAAACAAAATTCAATGGATTTCTTTACGCTGTATGCAACCGCACTCCCCATATTATACCACATCTTCTCTGAAAAAGCAAGATGTATTTTTCAATTCTGCAAATTTTTTTAATTATTTCGCACCATTCCAAAATCTATGCGCCAATTCTGCAAGAGACGCAGGATTTCCTGCATATTTTATATCTTTCCAGCTTTTCGGGAACAGAGAAATATATTTACCGTCGGCATATCTGTCATCTATAAGCACCACAATACCTTTGTCGTCATGTCTGCGTATAACCCTGCCCGCCGCCTGCAGCACGCTGTTAAACCCCGGGAAAGTATATGCGTAATCATACCCTCTGCCGCATTTTTCCTCATAATAGTCACGTATTATATTACCCTCATCCGAAATCCCGGGCAGACCTACCCCTATAATAACCGTTCCGATAAGACGGCTTCCCGGCAGGTCCACTCCCTCCGAAAACATGCCGCCGAGAATACTGAAACCGATGCGCAGCCTGTTTTCATCATTTTTAAAAAAGCTCAGAAATTCCTCACGCTCGGCGTCACTCATATTTCTTTTTTGCAGTACAGTCCTCACTTTCGGATATTTCGCGGCAAATATTTTATACACATCTTCCATATATTTGTAAGAAGGGAAAAACACAATATAATTTCCCGCCTTCGGAGATACCGCCGCGGCAATATATGACACTATTCTCCTGTAAAATTTTTCCCTGTCATCATACCTTGTGCTCACATTGTCCACTGCCGCGACGCACAGATTCTCCGGCGGAAACGGCGAGGGAAAAGACACCGAAACCGCGCTCTCTCCGCCGCCAAGCACGTCGGCGAAATAGTCCGTGGGCGTCAGTGTGGCGGAGAAAAAAACCGACGCCGACGACAAATCAAGCACATTTGAAAGCAAAGAAGAGGGGTCAAGACAATAAAGCTGCACAGACACATCCTCATCGGCAATGTTTACAAATGTCACATAGCCATCGGAATACTTTTCCGCGACCGCGAAAAACTCATACAGCGAAAAAAGCATTGAATCAACCCGACTGTAAAGAGAATTTTCCTCCGCGTGCCTCAGCCAAGAATCACACTTTTCCTGAAATTTTCCGAGTTTTTCGCACAACTTTTCCGGCTTTTCTTTAACAAGACCGTATCCGTATATTTTCCCGTCGCCGGTATATCTCAGATTTTCAGAGTATTTTTCCTTTTCGGCGTCCAAAAAAGCTATAATTTCATTGCACATGCGGTATATTATATTCCGGTCGTCTCCGCCGTAAGCTTCGAGCGCTTTTTCTCCCAGAGCCGCAAAATCACTTCTTGAGATTTTGGCGGAATACATATCTCTTGCCCTTTTCGGCAGATTATGAGCCTCATCCACAAGAAAAACATATTTTTCCTTTTTCCGCATGGCGTCGTCAAAATATCTGCGCAGATACGCTATCGGAGAGAAAACGTAATTGTAATCACAGATAATCACATCGCAAAACTCCGAAAGGTCAAGCGACAGCTCATACGGGCAGACCGAATATTTTTTTGCCGCTTCAACGATAACCTCTTTTGTGTATTCATATCCACCCGACAATATTTCAGTCAGCGCCCTCTCGCGCCTTTCGTAATATTTATCCGC
>CASEEB010000096.1 GCA_949286815.1 uncultured Eubacteriales bacterium
AAAACGAAAGGTTTTTGATGTTAATTTATTTTTGTATGCGTTAAATTCCTTTTTCCCGTGCCGGATATTCTATCCGTACAAAAGCCCGGGAAAAAATCATTCAATAAGGGATGAATCCCCGTATTCAACGTTTTCAGCGGGGGATTGTATCTCCCCACTGAAAAAATCAAGTGGCGCCCGCCTTTTTGACGGGGACATCTTAATTCGGTTATATTCGGAAGAAAGGTAATCTTTCGCATTTGTCTTGCGAACGAAAAGGGTAATACGAATGGCAAAAGAAAACAGAAATATTGTCAAAGGTTCGTATCTTTATTATAAAAACAAACCGCTTGTCAGAGAAAAGGACACTATATGCTACGGCGACTTAAGTGAGAAATGCGTTTTGATTTTTGAAATAATGTCCTACGTTGAGGAAGAAGGGCTCAGAGTCCCCGGAACGGTGTATATTCAGATTATGAGCACCAAAGACGGGCAAACCCTCAAATGCGAACAGAAAAACGGCATGTACGAAGCTTTCAACTACGGAATGTTCTGGTACGAAAAGCTGTTGAACGAATAACTTAAAATGCTTAACACAAATTTTGGCTGTTGCTTTCCCATGGACGGGAGATACAACAGCCTTTTTTATATAAATTTTTCCTGTTTATTGCTTCCAGGACGGGATTTTGTCCTTGAAAACATTGTAAAACTCAGAGTTTGTAACCATTGACACATCAGAATCGCGCATCATTTCAACAATGCTTTCAAGCCTGTCATAAAGGTTAAATATATCAAGCTCATACCCGTGTCCCCAGACATAGAACAGCATATCTTTGTCAGCCCGCGCGTCAATAAAACCTTTCGCAAGCTCAATACACCTGTCATCACAGATGCTGCACGTAGGCATCCATTTCAGAAAATATTCCGGAAGCCCGAAACTGTATGTAGATGTTGTTCCTCTGGCAAAACGCATACCAGTATGTGAATATACAAGGCTCACGGTCATGTCAGTATACTCTGTATCGCCGCCCGGCCAAGCCATGCCTGTCGGGGATATGCCTGTCAGATTCCTTATATTTTCAGAGTCCCCGCATATTTCATTTACAAGCGCCGGTATATCGCTGTCGTATATTTTCAGAGACGGATGATGCAGGGTGTGAACCGCCACATCGAAACCGTCGTATATTCCCGACTCAAGCTCTTTTTCGGTAAAACGGATATGCGTCACATCGGGACGGTCAAAGCTTTTGCCTACCCAATCCCAATTTGCTCCGCACAGCCCCGTATTGATATTGAACGTACAGCAATACACATTATTCCTTTTCAGAATTTCCATTATCTTAAGATCCTGCGTAATTCCGTCGTCAAAGCTGAGCGTAAAATACTTCTTCGGCTTTTCATTTGACATATTCCCTGTTTCATTCATAGGTTCTTCTTTATAACTTGACATTATAATACCTCGTACCGCTTCCGCGGCTCAACTGAAATATAAATTTGAGTGTATAAATTATACCGCGTTTCGTCTTTTCTGTCAATATGATTTTCCGAAAATCAAAAGCAAATTATAAATATACTGAGACGGACGGCATTTCCGAATAACTTCGACATCAGAACACAGGTTCGCGTTTATCAATTACAGTAAAATTTTCCGAGTTAAAGGCATTGGTGTTGACAAAGAAAAAGAAATAATGTAAAATGTATACATAATGTCGAAATCAAGTATGACAATTTTCAATTGTACCGTTTTCTCTGTAAACAAAAAACGCGGATATTCGGGAAAGGCTGCTGTAAAATGAATAACACAAATAACATTAATAACAAAAACAACAATCCACACGCCGGTCACAGGGACAGAATGAAGGACAAATATCTGAAATCCGGCATAGACAATTTCTCCGACCATGAGCTTTTGGAAATGCTTTTATACTACGCTCTCCCGCAAAAGAACACAAATGAACTTGCGCACAGCCTGATAGCGGAATTCGGCAGTCTCAAAGGCGTGCTTGAAGCGGACACAGACTCGCTTATGAGGATAGACGGGATAAAAAAACACACAGCCATTCTTTTGTCTCTCGTCAACGGTATAAACCGCCGCACCAGAATCTCCGAAAACAATGACTGTATGATTTTTGACAGCCTGTCAAAGGTAGGCGAATATCTGCTGAATTATTATTCCGGTCTTAGCCGTGAACAGGTCTGCGTTATGCTTTTCAACAACTCCATGAAGCTTATAGATTTTGTAAAAATCTCAGAGGGCAGCGTAAACAGCGCCGC
>CASEEB010000097.1 GCA_949286815.1 uncultured Eubacteriales bacterium
CGATGATTCGAGTTCATCTGTCTCCACCACCAGCGGCAAATTGTCGCTTTCCGATATCGGAGGCTGACGACGAAATGCCAAACTTCAATAAACGGACGGTGTGTTTCGGTTTTAAAACCGAATGCTCCGCCAAAGTACCGGTAATATTCAGGAAATTGGATATTGCCGGATTATTTTATTTACAGAGTTACAGAGCCAAATTTTTTGCCAAAAAGTCATTTTTTTCAAATCCGATCATATTGTTTTAAGACAAATCGCAAAACTTTAATCCTTTGTATCGGCGCCTGACAATCGCGCCGCTTTATAGTATTCAATCGCTTCCTTAAGCTCGCCGGGACTTCTTCCCGAAGAGACAGCCATATGAAAATACTTATCGGTGTTGGCGGTATCACCCTCAAGAGAATAAATAATCGCCAGCAGCGATATCGACGAACCGAACTTCTGATTTATCGTGAGCGCTTGCTGCGCATATATTTTTGCGTTATCAAAATCATGGTTACGGAAATACATATTGGCAAAATTATTATAAACCGCAACGTCTTTCGGGTCATACTGCATGGCAAGTGTGTAGCAGGAGACCGCTTCATCATATTTACCCATATCGGAATATATATACCCAAGATTGCAGTAAATTGTCGAAGACACAATGCCCATGTCTATCAGCTTCTCATAAATCGGAACAGCTTCGCCGTACAGTTTCATATCGGTAAAAATCAACGCAAGAAATACTCCCACGGCTTCATAATCGTCACGCGCGGAACATTCCGGCATAAGCTGTCTCAGTATTTTTGCGGCTTTTTTATATTTGTTTTCATTGTAATACCTTATGGCTGACAGCAGCTTTTTTCTATAATCGGGCGCATTTATAAAAGCGTCTTTTATATTTTCTTTATACCGCAGCTCATAAAAACGCAGCGTTTTCCTACCTCCTTTTTTATAAAAGATACCGATAATCGCCGCCAAAACGGTCAGAACCATTCCAAGTATCTCCAATAAATTTTCCGTAGGGTCGGCATCGTTCGCGACAATATCGAAAACATAAAACCCAATTACAGTCGCAGCCAACAATATAAGAATCAAAACAACTATTTTCTTTTTCATAACTGTCTCCGCAATACTTTATACAGAATTTACATTATAGTTTAATCCGGGAAATTTTGTGTTTGCAGTAATTTTAATAAAAAAACAGACCGAGGCAAAAACGGTTTTATTTTTGTTTCGGTCCTGTTTTTTTGCATTTATATTTTCAATAATTATGTAATAATCAAATTATCAACCAGAATTCAATACGGTATTATTTTCTCCTGATATTCTTGGCTGACTTTATAGGAGTGACCAACTGCTTCCATACATCGTCGTCGTCATCCTCTTCCACCGGCGGCTTTTTTTCCTCGGTTTTTACGGTTTCGACTTTGGGCGTCGAAGCCGCTTTTATCGTGGACGCCTTCACCGGAGTGATCGCCGGGTCGGGTGCTCCCATGGGAGCCGTGGTAGTGTACTTTGTATTGCCGTTATCATCGGTTTTTTTCTCAAAGCCCGTGGCTATGATAGTTATGCGCATCTCATCCTCCAACTCGTCGTCAAAGCCTACGCCCCAGATAATATTGGCATCGGGATGAGCCTCGTTGGCGATAATAGTGGAAGCGAGATCGACATCCTCAAGTCCGACATCGGAAGAAACGGTGATACTGATAAGAATACCCCTTGCACCCTTAATGGACGATTCAAGCAGCGGGCTTGAAATAGCCATCTTCGCGGCAAGTTCCGCCTTGTCCTTTCCGGTAGCGCTTCCTATTCCCATATGCGCGTATCCCGCGCTTCTCATTACGGACGAGACATCGGCAAAATCAAGATTGATAAAGCCGGGAACATTGACAAGTTCCGAAATGCTCTGCACTCCGCGGCGAAGCACGTCGTCAGCCGCTTCAAACGCATTGGCAAGGGTAATCCGCTGATCGCTCGTCTCCTTGAGTTTGTCATTGGGAATAACAATCAGAGAATCGACAAACTGGCTCAACTCAGCTATGCCGGCATCGGCATTTTCTTTTCTGACCTTACCTTCAAAGGAAAAAGGTCTTGTCACTATTCCTATGGTAAGTATACCCAACTCCTGAGCCACGCGCGCTACAACGGGTGCCGCGCCGGTTCCGGTACCTCCGCCCATTCCCGCGGTTACAAACACCATATCGGTTTCGGTCAGCATAGCTTTAAGGTCATCAAGAGACTCCTCAGCAGCGCGCTTGCCTATTTCGGGCTTTGCTCCGGCTCCGCGTCCTCCGGTAAGCTTTTCGCCGATTACGAGCTGCGTAGATGCATTTGAACGGTTAAGCGCCTGACGGTCGGTATTAACCGTAATAAATTCAACTCCGCGAATGTTTGACGAAATCATTCTGTTTACCGCGTTATTACCGCCTCCGCCGACGCCGATTACTTTTATATTGGCGCCGACATCAATAGTGTCATCATGTTCAAATGTTCCCATGTCTCTAATCCTCCGATTTTATGTATTCCTCTTTATTACAAAAAACAGACCCCGACAGAGCCCAGAATACGCTTCAACTCTAAAAAGTGTCGAAACTCCGCACAGGTTTAAATTATATATATAATAATACATCATTTAAGGCAAAATTGCAATAGCTTTTAAAAAATTTATGAAAAATTAACATTTTCAAATCTCTGTTTTGCGGCTTTTGCGCCCTGTAAAAGCGGTTTATCGCTTTATATCAAAGTCAGGCTATTCGAGATATTCCGAAAAATCCAGAGTCTCGTCAAACCGCGCGACCGCGGCCGAAGGGTCTGTCAGGTCAATCACGCCCTTTTCTATCTGACCCAGCGTACCCTCGGAAAATATCTCATCCAAAACCCTGAATTTTATATCAAGGTCTCCGTAACCTCCGAACACTATTTTATATTTGGAATCGTATATGACGGTTATATTAAACTTACTGTCAAGAATCACGGCGTCTGTAAGGTCATAATAGTCGCTGTTTTTCAGATATTCAAGAAAAACAGTGACATAATCATAATAATCGGGCTTTTTAATTTCGTGCACAGTCACACCCTCGGTATCGGTCTCCTCCACTGTTTTTGTAAATATGAGTTTCTGACCTATATTTGGCTGTTGCACGCTGTCAATCACAAGAAATCGTCCCCCAAGGGCAAAATATTCGCTTTTGCTGTCCCTTGTGTCCAATACGTTGAGTTCGCCGTCAACACCGTAAAATTTGTCGCCGTATTCAATGAAAAACTCATATTCCGAGAATTCTATCTCAATAGTTATACGTCCGTCAAATATTTTTTTGCTGACATTAACTTCAGACGTAATAGGCAGATTGCGCCTTAACGCTCTTTCGATGCCCAATGAGGTTTTTTTAAATATGCTGTCGCCGGGACCTATTCCCGAAGCCTCGATTATCTCACTTTCGTTATATACCGACAGATCTCCCGATATCTCAATACTCTTGACCTTGACCGAAAAAAGTACAATTACAAGCGCCGCGAGCAGTATGCAGACGCCGGCAAGACAGGCGAGCAGTCTTACGGTCTTTCTTTTGTCCAGTACGGAATGTATTTTATCCGCCGTCTGTCTCAGGCTCTCTTTTGCCTTTTCATCGGGTCTTTTATTGTCCATATTAATCTCCCATGCCGCCGCAGGCGGCTCAAAACAGATATTGAAAATTCTCGTATTTTGCTATTCAAAAAATTTTACGCTCAAGAAAGTTTTTTGATACGACAAAAAATCACTTTCACGCCGCTTCCCTTTATTTCTGACTGTCAGCTTTACGGGTTAATTCCGCTTTAGCTCAAAAGCTCTTTTATTTTATCGTAAATAACCTTGTTTGCGTCCGGAGTTGCAAATTTTTTTATGGCATTGCGCAGTCTGTCGCGTTTCGCTTTGTCGTTAAGCAATTCTTCAACCGTGCTTTTAAGCCTGCCCGACTCAAACTCTTTTTCCTGCACAAGACACGCCGCGCCAACCGCATACAGTGCGTAAGCGTTTTTATACTGATGATTCGCGGCTACGTTCGGAGAGGGCACAATAACAGCCGCTTTGCCGTACAGCGCAAGCTCGGAAAGCGTCATGGCTCCCGCTCTCGAAATTACGATATCCGCCTCTTTCATCTTGTCATTCATGTCGTATATATAATCTTTCAGCGTCACATTGTCTTTTTTATCAAGCTTCTTATCCGCGAAATATGATTGCATATGCTCAAAATCCCGCTTGCCCGCGGCATGTAAAAACAGCGTATCGGGATATTTGTCCGCGATTTCCGCAAGCATATCCGCGACCGCAATATTCAGATATTCCGCTCCTCTGCTGCCTCCGAAGGACAAGACCATTCTCGAAAATTTACTTTTTCCGACCTGTTTCGGCGGAGATTGAAGCACCGGAGCACTCTCGATTACGGGGTTACCCACTCTCACAATATTACCGGCGTTGGGCAGCAATTCCAAAGTCTGCTCAAAATTAACCATAACGCAGCTGACCTCAGGGGCAAGTTTTTTTACCGCTTTACCCGGAATGGCGTTTGACTCGTGAACCACAGTGCAAATTTCCTTCTTCACACCCGCATTGAGCACGGGAAAGCAGGCAAATCCCCCCGTGCCTATTATAATGTCCGGCTTAAATTCGTCAACTATTCGTCTCGCCTGCCCCGCCGATTTCATCAGGTAATACATGGTTTTGATATTTTTGGGATTCCAAATCTTATAGCTGCCGCATATATCGACACGGTAAAGCTTATCGTACCCCGCTCTGTGGACAAGGTCTGTCGCCGCGTCATTAGGCATTGAAGAGCAGACAAACGCTATTTCGCTGTCAGGCTCATATTTTTTTATCGTATTCGCTATAGCTATCGCGGGATTGACATGCCCGGCGGTTCCGCCTCCCGTCATAAGAACTCTCATATAAATAACCCTTTCCGTACAAAATCATGCCGTCACACAAAAAGCACACAACGCCCCGCAAAGCCCGCAGTTTGCGTACTGTTTATCGCGGTCAAAAAGAGATTTTATTTCTTTATGTAAGAAAACTTTGATATGTTTAAAATTATACCCATTTCAAATATCTGAAGCATCAGCGCCGTGCCTCCCGAAGAGAAAAACGGAAGCGATATACCGGTATTAGGCATTGAATTGGTTACAACCGCTATATTGAGCAGGGTCTGAAGCGCCACCTTTGTCGTAAGTCCGTAGACCACCAGTGAGCAGAATTTATCCGGAGCCTTGGAGGCTATCTTATACCCTCTCCAAAGAAGAAGTATAAACAGAGTTATCACAATAAGCGCTCCGAAAAGTCCCAACTCCTCACATACAATAGTAAATATAAAGTCGTTTTGCGGTTGCGATACAAATCCGTATTTCTGCCGGCTGTTTCCGAGTCCCACCCCGAAAAGCCCCCCGGAGCCTATGGCGTAAAGCCCCTGCCAGGTCTGCCACGCCGGGCCGCTGGGATCCGCATCCTCAAGGTGCAGCCAGGTGTTGACTCTTTCCTGCGCGTAATCCGAAAAAAACAGCACCGCCAGGACCGCCACTATACCGACTCCGACAATAATTCCGAGCCATTTTCTGTCGGTCCCTCCGATAAACATTATGGTAAGTCCCAAAAGCCCTATAATGATTATACCGGACAGGTGCTTTTCGAGCATGACGAGCACGCATATGCAGCCTATTGCCAGACCGGGGTACAGCACCCCGTACTTAAAATGGCCGTTGAACCTTTGATTCAGCTCAATGTTCTTTTCGTATTTTGACATTATAAGCGCCAGCAGCATTACGGTAGCCATCTTTCCAAGCTCGGACGGCTGAATGGTTATCGGCCCTATCTCTATCCACCTCTGCGCCCCGCCGCCTTCGCTTCCGACAAAAAGCACCGCTATGAGGAGTATTACCGAAACGATATAAATCCCTATTCCGAACATCCGCCAGAACCACGGACGGGCAAAGATGACAAATACCGATGTAAAAAGTACGGACGCGACCAGAAAAATCACGTGCCGCTTAAAATAAAACATGCTGTCGCCCATAAAATGGTCCGCGTAATATGAACTTGCGCTGTATGCCATCACCGCCCCGAGCAGTGAAATGGCAAGCACAATAATCATAAAATATATATCCACGCCGGTGCGAAGCATGAGCTTTTCTTCTTGCGGCTCTTCTGTTTTGTGTATAGGCTGGGTAAATACCGGATCATTTACCGTAAGGCTCTTTTCATACTTATTATTTAATTTTTCCGCCGTTCGTCTGACAGAAAAGACGACTTTTTTGTTCTGATTTTTTTCGCTCACAATAACCCCCGCGCCAAACAGGCCTTTTATAATAACCGGCTTTCACCTAAAAATAATTGACAGTACACCCGAAATACCCCGCAACGCAGCAAAAAACCGAAATCACAAAAAACATTATAACTATTTTTGTCTCGGGAAATCCAAGCTTTTGAAAATGGTGATGAACAGGCGCCATTCTGAAAAGCCTCTTGCCGTGCGTCAATTTAAAATACAGAGTCTGAAGCAGACTTGAGAACATCTCACAGATAAATACAAGAGATATTATTATATACGGGAGAAGCTGTCCCTGAGACACCGCGCATCCCATTATAATACCGCCTATGAACAGAGACCCCGTATCCCCCATAAATATCTTGGCGGGATACCTGTTGTATACGAGAAAACCCAGAGCGCCCCCAAGCAAAGCCCCCGAAATTACTCCCGTGTATCTCCACCCGAGTGTGCATGAGAGCAGAATTGACGTTCCGCTTACAGAAACCGTAATCGAGGAAGCAAGCCCGTCAAGCCCGTCCGTAATATTCGTGCTGTTTACAAATCCTACTATTACAAGAAGGTATACGGGATAAGCAAACCAACCGAGATACAGAGAAATGTCGGTAAACGGAATTCTGAATGAAAGGGCGAGATTTCCGGTATATGACATTACTACAAGGTATGCTCCCGCGACAAAAAGCTGAAGCAATGACTTTTGTATGGGCGTCAGACCTTCGTTCTGCTTTTTTACAAGTTTCGCGTAATCGTCTATAAAACCTATCATACCGTTGCCGACGCCGAGGCAAAGCGTAAGCGCGGCGGTTATAAGCATCCGGTTGTCTTTCTGACCCAAGAATCCGAGCATTTCAAGTATAAACCACGCAAGCATGACCAGAAGAATAGCCATGATAAAGCATATTCCTCCCATGGTGGGAGTTCCCTGCTTATTCTTGTGCTCCTGCACATATCCGCTTATATTCTGACCAAGCTTTTTTGCCCTGAGTACCGGCAGCACAAAATGTGTTATAATCACCGTTGTCAAAAAAACCGCAAGCGCAACGGCAATGGCTTCGAGCCCGATTTCCGCACCGGATGAAAGCCCCAAATTTTCAAAAAGTTCGTTATACAGCATCTGACCCTAATCCTTTTTTCGGCATAATTAATCATTCCGACAACGCGCCGATTATTTTTTCAAACTCCATCGCCCTGCTTGCTTTAAACAGCACCGCGTCTCCCTCAGACATAGCGTTCTTGAGTCCGGATACGATATATTCAAAATCGCTCCCGGTATTGTTTTCCACGCAAAATACCGACTTGCTTTCCATACCGCTCTTTATCGCTCCGTCCGCGATAAATCCGGCAAACTTACCTACCGCGAAAAGCATATCCGCCTTACCCGCAAGATATTCGCCTATATCGCGATGCAGATTTTCCGACTCGCGTCCAAGCTCTTTCATATCTCCCAGCACCGCGACCCTTTTTCCCCTGCACGGAATAACCCGCAAAACATCAATCGCCGCACGCATGGACTCGGGCGCCGCGTTATAACAGTCGGCTATTATTGTAATTCCGTTTTTTTCATATATATTCTGTCTGTATCCGACCGGACGGTATTTCAGAAGCCCCGCTCTCATCTCGTCCTCACCGGCACCCGCCAGATACGCCGCCGCGCAGGCGAACAGCGCGTTGCTCACAAAATGCCTGCCTATCATGGGAATTTTCAGGTCTTTTATAATTTTTCCCATGCAATCGATGTCAAATGCATTTCCCCCGTCGTCAAACCGAATATTAAACGCCTTAAAATCCGCCTCGCTGTCACCCATTACCGAAGCATAAACTATATTTATATTCTTTTCGAGTATATACCGCGGGAGATTTTTGAGCAGCGGCTCGTCGCCGTCAAGCACAAGATACCCGCCGTCCTTAAGTCCGTCGGCGATCTCAAGCTTCGCCTTTGCGATATTTTCACGGGTTTCCAGGTATTCAAGATGTGAAGTGCCTATATTTATTATCAAGGCAATTTCGGGAGACGCCGCGCGCGACATACTGCTTATCTCCCCAAATCCGCTCATGCCCATTTCAAATACCGCCAGCTCGCTGTTGCCGTCCGCCTCCATCATGGACATAGGCATACCTATCACACTGTTAAAATTTCCCGCCGTACAGTAAACCTTATATTTTTCTCTGAGTACGGACGCAATAAGCTCTTTTGTAGTTGTCTTGCCGACACTTCCGGTCACGGCAATACAATTCAGAGGATTTTCGCTTCTGTATCCCTTTGCCGCCTGAGCAAACGCCGCCATTGAATTTTCAACCACGGAAAACGCCGCCTTTTTCCCGCCTATGTCCTGCGGCACATATTCGCAAAGAATACAGCGGCAGCCCCGCGTAATCGCGTCGGAGATATAGTCATGCCCGTCCACTCTTTCTCCGCGGGTAGCGATAAACATGGTATTTTCATCGGCTTCACGTGAATCGGTACAAACATATTCAAACTCGCACCCTAAATTTCCCGTAAAATCGTACAGCTCTCCGCCGCAGTAGCGCGTAAAGCTTGCCATATCTGTTTTTCCGAGTCCCAACTTGATCTTCATTCCGATGTTATTCCTTTCCGAATATTTATAAAAAGTCTAACCGTGATAATTTCTTTTTTTCTTTTCGTAAGCTTCCCTTACAATGTCCTTTTCGCTGAAAGGATGTTTTCCGCTCTTGTCAATTTCATACGCTTCATGACCTTTTCCCGCAAGAAGTATTATATCTCCGCTCTCCGCGTTGTTTATCGCGTATTCTATAGCTTCCTTACGGTTTACTATGACTGTGTAGCAGCTCTCTTTATTTATACCGAGCATTATCTCGGATATAATCTCCGAACTCTCTTCACTCCGACTGTTGTCAGACGTAACTATAACAAAATCCGCCAGATTTGAAGCAATCTGCCCCATGATTTTACGTTTGTATCTGTCCCTCTCTCCGCCGCAGCCGAAAAGCAGAACTATACGCTGATTTTCTTTTCTGAATCCTCTTGCGGTCTTGAGAAGATTTTCAAGAGCGTCGGGAGTATGAGCATAATCTATGAATACCGAAAAACCGGCTCTGTCTCCGAGCTCTACGGCTTCAAGTCTGCCGCTGACCCCCGACATCGAAAGCAGCGCGGAAGAAATAATGCTGTCGCGCACACCGAGCTCGTACGCGCATACCGCGGCTTCAAACGAGTTCATAACCGTAAAATTGCCCGGAATAAGGCATCTTATTCGCAATCTCAATTTCCGTGATATTATTTTATACTCAATCCCACGGCTTCCGTCATATCTGATATCCCCGGCGTAATAATCGGCTCTCCTGCCTTCGGCGGAAAGTCTTATTACCTCGGCGTCTCTGATTCTGTCGCAAAGTCTTCTGCCGTAGTAATCGTCGCAGTTGACCACGGCTCTTTTGCAGTTTTCAAACAGTTTGCATTTTGCCTCAAAATAATTTTCCATGTTGCCGTGAAAATCAAGATGGTCTTCGCTGAGATTCGTGAATATACCGTATTCAAAAAATATCGGCGAGACCTTTTTCAAAGCGAGGGCGTGAGAAGTGACCTCCATTATCACATACTCCGCGCCGTCCTCCTTCATAACCGAAAGAATTTTATACAGCTCCTCCGGGTCGGGAGTCGTCATATTCGCAAGTCCGTTTGAGGAACGTATGTCTATTTTCCCGGACGGAGACAGACATTCCACGGTACCTATAAGACCGCACCGAACCGACGCCTTTGTAAGTATCTCGTACAGCATTTTGCCAACAGTGGTCTTTCCGTTTGTACCGGTTATTCCTATGATTTTCATTGAATTCTGCGGATTTCCGTAATATGAGGCGAAAAGTCCCGCCGCGGCTTCCCTGCAATCTTTGACACGTACCACAGGAACAGTTATATTGTCAAGTGTTTTTCCCTCTTTCGCCACAATCGCGGCGGCTCCCCTTTCACAGGCAGCCCGGGCAAACCGATGGCTGTCGGTACGCAACCCGTCAATGCAGATAAAAACATCTCCGCTTTTCACTCTGTCGGATGAGACCGATATTCCGTTTACTTCAACATTTTCGATGTTGTCGGGGCACTCGATTCCGGCGCCCCGGCATAAGTTTTTAAGCAGCATGTAAATCCTCCTGAAAAATCAATTTTAAAAATCAACTTCCGGAAATTTACACGTCTGTTTCAATTCATTAAATTTTTGCCTTATTTTTCATCATTAACCGGGACGGGACAAGTCTAATCCTCGTCGGTGAGATATCTGAAAGTCACTTCCACGACACTGCCCTTATCCACTTCGGTCCCCGCCGGAGGGTATTGTTCTACCACAACCGCCCCGGTTCCCGACATATAATTTTTGGTACCCGATATCTTTATGTTGAGCCCGTAGCTTGCAAGCGTTCCGTTTGCCGCAACCGCCGTCATATCCAGAAGATTAGGCACTTTCACCTTTTGCTTTTGCGCGGCGGACTCGTTTGTCGTATAGAAAATTATCTTCGCGGAATCGGGTTCAACCTTGCTGCCCGCGGCAGGGGTCTGAGACAAAACATACTTGCCGTCGCCCACGACCTCCACTTCAAAACCTTCGGTTTCGGCAAACGTCGTGGCGACCTCAACTCCCCAGAATTCAAGACTTGGAGTTGTAAGCGCCAGTTTTTCAAGTTCCTCATCGGTATACACCGCCTCAACCCCATAATACGGAAGTATCTCCGCCATAAGATTGCCGACATAAGGCGCCGCCACGACGCTTCCGTAAAGAACTCCCTTTGTGGGTTCATCAACCAGAATTATCGCCGCCAATTGCGGGTCGTCCGCGGGCGCGTATGCCACTGTGGAGCAGACATATTTTTCATAATCTTCACTGACTTCGTCTTTTTTCTCGGATGTACCGGTTTTTGCCGCTATTCTGTATCCCGCCACATACGCGTTTTTCGCGCCTCCGTCGGTTGCCACGCCCTCTTGCAGAATCTGAGAAATGGTAGCGCAGGTATCTTCGCTGACCACCTGTCTTTTTGTTTCGTTTTCATATGAGTATATGACATTTCCCTTGTCGTCGGTCACTTCTTTTATAAGATGAGGCGTCACAAGGTCGCCGCCGTTGGCGACAGCCGAGATCGCGGTAATATGCTGTATCGCGGAAATCTTGAAGTTCTGACCGAAAGACGATACCGCAAGGTCCAGCTCTTTAAAATTATCTTCATCGTAAAAAATACTTATTCCCTCTCCGGGAAGGTCGATGCCCGTCTTCTCCAGATACCCGAAGTTTCTGAAATATTCATAAAATTTCGTCTGCCCCACTCTGAGCCCCATCATCATCAGCACGGGGTTGCAGGACTGTTGTATACCCTGCGCGAATGTCAGGCTTCCGTGTCCCTGAACTTTATGGCAGTGTATCCTCTGCCCGCTTACCACATAATAACCGGGGCAGTTGAAGTGCTCGTTTTC
>CASEEB010000098.1 GCA_949286815.1 uncultured Eubacteriales bacterium
ATGATTCCCCCAAAGCTGCTTTCAAATACCATGGCAATCGGCGTTGCGGTTTCCACCGGCATCGCGATGATCAGAGCCCTCACCGGAATTTCAATGCTTCCGTTTATTGTGACGGGATACGCGATAGCGGTCGGTCTTTCATTTATTGTTCCGAGCATATTCACCTCAATAGCTTTTGACGCCGGCGGAGTCGCCTCAGGAACAATGACCGCGACGTTTTTGCTTCCGCTTGCAGTCGGAGTATGTGAGGCAAGCGGAGGAAACGTTATGACAGACGCATTCGGAGTAATAGCGCTTGTGGCTATGACGCCCGCAATATCTATACAGATAGTGGGCTGGATATACAAAATCAAGCTGCGCCGCAGTCTGTCAGCCGCCGAAACTGTCAAAGAACCCGTCTCCGATATAGTCGAACTTGATGAAAATGACAGCAAGCAAGACGAAGAATATGACACCGAAATTATTGAATTTGACAACGACAAAACAGACCCGTAATTATAACTTTTTTAACTTACAAATTTAAACATGTTTTTCTCGTATGATCCGCGCCTGCGGCGCGGATCTCAAAGAAAGGATTGTTGATTATTATGCAACCTGTATATCTGATGCTGACTATTACAAAAAGAAGCGATTCCAAGGAATTCGTCAATTTCTTTCTTGAACGCAAAGCTTTTCCGATATATTGCTCTTTTTGCAACGGCACCACAAACTCCGAAACTCTCAACCTGTTAGGCATAGAGCAAAACGAAAAAATTCTTATCCAGAATATAGTTACCAAACAAAAAATGGATGAGCTGACAGACGCGCTTACCCACCAAATGAATATAGACCTGCCCGACAGAGGCATCTCGGTCGCGGTTCCCCTCTCAAGTTTCGCGTCAAGAAAAATGCTTGACTTTATATTTGAGGGACAAAACACGTCTCCTTCAGACGATGTCGGACAAGGCAATACTGACGAAAAAAACTCAAATGAAAGGAATCCGGAGATGGAACTTATCATATCTATTTACTGCAAAGGAAATACCGACAATATAATGAAGCTCGCAAGAGAAGCGGGAGCTACCGGAGGTACAATAATTCACGCCAAAGGAACTCTGTCGGCAGATACCGACATGTTTTTCGGCATGACTATTTCCGACGAAAAAGAAATTTTATATATCGTGGCAAAAAAAGAAATCAAAAACGAAATAATGAAAGCGATTTCCGCTTATACGGACGAATCGGGAGCACATCCAATGGTATTTTCTCTTCCGGTATCCGCCGCGGCAGGGTTCAGGCTCGCTGACTGATATTTCAATGCCTGGGCATGTAAACATAAAGTCATGGAGCAATATAAATCATATTTGCAAAAGTAAATCATTTGTTTAAAAGTCTGTAAAAACGAAACCGAGTTAAATTGAATTTTTTGCTTACATTCCTGTCGCAAATGAGCAAAAAGAGGCTGCTTCAAATTGATTTTTCAAAAAATTCTTTTGTAACAGTTTAACAAAAAACACTTGCATACCGCTATTGGTAAGCAAGTGTTTTTGTATAGTTTGCTGTTCAAATGAAAACAATCTCCAAATTTGAGAAGTCCGTTTATATGTTGACAGCCAAAAGGAAATGTTTTTCAATACAGACAAATTCTTTACTTATAATTTATACTGTTACTACTTCCGCGTCCTTTAATGTCAGCGCGGCTTTTCCTTTTTTGTCCACCTCAAGTACAGCCTGCATACCGCCCACAAGAATAATCTCCCGTCGGGCAATCTTTATCTTAAAAGGCAGACCCTGAACGGCAAAAGAATCGCCGTCAACCTTAAGCACATACTTGCCGGTAAAAAACGAGTAGCTGTATTCTACCGTATGTGTATCGTTGTCCTCGGTCGTAACCATCCACTTCTGACTTTTCACTCCGACACCTCGCTGTCATGAAAGTACAATCGATTTTAGATATATTACATCCCCGTCGGAACATGCGTCAAAATAATCATAACGTATCTGGTTTATATCTCCGCTCCAGAACTCAAGATTATCAAGCGATATCTCAAGCGTATGATATTGCCCGTCCGCCTGATAATTTCCTCTTACCGACATTCCCGCAGTAGCTCCGGTGACGTCTCCGGTACACAGAAACAGTTCACAGGTATAGGAATTACCTGAATTTGACGATGGGATCATATATTCAATCGTTATCTTGGAAAAATCCTCGGCTTTCAGTTTTTCGGTCATCGCCGAATAATTGATATTAAGCTGCACATCGCTTCCGACATCCGCAATGACTTTCAGCGCTCCCTCGGACGAATCAAATTCCATAGAGGTATTGTTAGCCGGAGATACCGCCTGGACGTTTTCTTCCTTTGTAAGGTCAATATTGCTCATATCTATGTCGGCATCGGGAACACGCCTGGAAATATAATTTTCGTGCAAGTCTTCATTGCCCGCAAAATCCCTGTTTGTCTTAAATATTTCCCTTATCTCGTCCACAGAGCCGGTAGTTATGAGATAGCTGTACTCAATAGGTTCAAACGATACCATCTGCTTTATATTTACCGGAGCCACATAATTGCACGCACCGTTCTTGGGGTCCTTTGACCCGTTGTACATATGTCTGCCGGCGGAATAGCTGTCTACATTCGGAACATAAAGACCTATACCGTAGTCATCCTTTGAACTTGTCCACGAGCACCAGGTTTCGGTGTTGCTGTTCCTCACATAAAATGTACAGTCGGCGGCATACTGAGGATCTCCCCAGAAATTGAGGTCGTCGCGTGAAAACAGTTCGTCGTCCGTCCATGAATCGGAACCGTTGTAGAGAGTAAATTTGTCAAGATAACTTACAGTATAGAAGGCGGGAACTTCCTGAGACGAGAACGGATGTGTCCAACCCGAAAAATCGACAAATCTGTTATCGACGCGGATGTAGTCCTCGTAAATCGTATAGCAATTCTCCATGTAGCTGGGAGTTATCTGATTGTCAAGCGACCAGTCCTGCGGCTGAGCCTTTATGTAGACCGAGTAGTTTTCAACCACCACGTCAATTATACGGCTGTGATTCTGATATTGGTCGCCGCCCTGCACCGGGTTGTACGACCATTTTGAATTATTGAAATTCCCCGGCTTATATTCATCGGTCTCGCCGGTTCCGTAATATGACTGCTGTATAAGTCTTCCGGTGTCTGCCTGGTTTACAAGGTTGGTAAGCCCTGATATCGTATTCTGCTTGTCTTCAATATACGAAATGCCGCCGCCCCAGGTAAGACGGATCCCTACCTTGAATTTATCATTCTCAATATAATACGTATCGTCGGTATATAAATCATATACTTCGGAAATCAGATTACATAAAATAAAGTTTGCTTCTTCTCCGTATGTCTCAAATGTGATACTGTCGATATCGACCGCTTTTTTGTTTTTAAGATAATCGGTAATAAGACAGTTAAAGTTCTGTGTCCCGGCTTCAATAAAGAAACTGTCGGTTTTTTCGTTTCCGTCCTGAGTATAAGTCATAACGCATTTAAGGGGTGAATCCGAAACATAACAGAGTATAAATCGGTTAAACTCCTCGCCGAACTGTCCGTTCTCAAAGGTCACCGTAAGCGTATCGTCGAACGTAAAGCGTCCGTCACTGAATTCCTTGAAGTTTTCGGCAGTATACTTCAAGCCCTCAGCCGTGGTTACCTGCGCGGTGCTTCCGCTTACGTTTGCTTGTGCGGTTGTTTTAAAATCAATAATTTTCTTAGCAGCCACTACGATTTCCTCCTTTATATTTCCGCCTTCGTCACTTGTGTCGCTTTCCTGTTCCGTTCCTGAAGTTTGCTCCGGGTCTCCGGTATCCGAGGATATTTCTCCCGTCCCGGTCGTTTCGTACCCGGAATCGGACTCATCTTCGGTTCCGCCTCCGGTACAGGCCGAGAAACACGTCAGTGCCACCAATGACAATGCGACAAGTCTTAGTTTAAGTTTGACTGATTTGCTCATTTTCTTAATTCCTTTCGCTTGGATGTATGCGGTATAAAAACCGCAAATTCCCCGTTATGCCTATATGCACACATATCCGCGCACACGGAAATTGCGGCATATACTTTTTTAAATTATACACTATAGCCATTATTTTGTCAATGAAAAAAATAAAAGATTATAAATTAATTATATAATTAAAAACAGTTGTCATAAAAACATTCATTTCTCTCTTTCAAATCTGACAGCCGAGTATACGTACTAAAAAATAATAAAATTAATTAACACTTTAATACTCAGGCAATTTTTTATTGACAAAACCACCGATACATGTTATAATAATATATTAACAAGTTTGCAAGGAGATAAAAGACATGTCTTCTCAAAACAACAAAGAAAACAATACACCGCCCGAAAATGACGATTTCTGGGACCTCTCAGGATACGGTATAAACAAAAAATCCAAGGAGACCTATGACAAAGACAAAATACGCCCTCCGATAACCGCCGTGGATCTGAATATATCGCTGAAAAATTCAGCCTCAAATAAGGAGGATGAATATAAAGACAGCAAGTTTACGTTCGATACAAAAAGCAATAACAGTATTGACAACGCATCGGTCAAGCCCCGCTCAAATCTCAAAAACGAGGAAAAATCCGATGCCGAAGGCATTATTACAGTATACTCCCATAAAACAGATACCGCGTCAGATAGTTACGGAGCAGCAAGAACAGAAAAAATTTCATCCGGAAAATCCGACGATAAAAATATGTCGGAAGAAATCTTCTCAGATGTTCATTCGTCTGATACCCCGTTTTCAAAAAATCACGACAGAGAAGATTCAGACCCGGAGCATATAATAAAAAAATATATTCCCCCTCATAAGCCGTCAGGCAAAAACAGCATTTTACCCATCATAGAATATACTCCGGATAATGCCCTGATAAAGCAAATACGCATTTTCCCGTCCTCCGACGGGACAGTCATAAACCGCAATATACTTTTTTCGCGGGAAAGAGAGTCGCTTTTGCACGCGAAAGGCACACCTTGCGAACCGGTGGGATATTTCTCTTTTTCTCCCCGATATTCACAGCTTACAAAATCTCAGCTTTCATGGTATCTATGGTGGCGTGAAAACATGAGAAACGGTAACTATATACAAGCCGACTACTCGTATGTAAAGCTGTATATAATGGAACTTTTGACGGCGGACGAAAGTGAGGACATAGACGGCTGTCTTGACAAACTTTGCAGGTTATATATCAACAATCATGACTCGGTTCTCGGATTCATGTATCTCGGAAGATTAATATCTGACTTCTGTATGCTGCACAGGCTGAGTTCTCCCGCGAACCTGCTTGCTCCGTACATGCATAATCTGATTTTTCATCATGTAAACGATGAGTTTTACCTGGGACCCTCAAAAGCAAACAGAGACATATTTCCGGAAATCGCGATAAAATATATATCCGTATACAACTACAGAAAAAGCAAATTTGCCGTCGACGAAAACAGAGAGCTTTATGATAAGCATATCTTCAACGCGGTCAAAGAGGTTTTTCAAAACGACGAGTGCTATGACCTTGTCCGCTCAAAAGCCACAGGGGCGTATTCGACTGTCGTAACCGAGAGAAAAGTGTTTGACGGACAAAGAGAACTGGTATCAAAAGACGCCAAAATACAAACCATCGCTTACCCGATTTCATGTATTCAAGGCACGGTTACTGACACGATAAGATACGCCGAAAACAAAATACGCGACCATTTAGGTGTCCGCAGCAAGCTGAGCATTCTCACACTTGACAAAAGTATAAAATGCGTCATAGACGCATATTTTGAAAAAGCATTGCCGAAAAAAGCCCAAGACGCGAAACTCAGAGAGCAAAAAAAATCGCCGCGGACCGAATACGACAGATTTTACGATTTGCCCAAAACCGCCCTGTCAATTGAAAACGCGTCGCAAATAGAGAAAAACTCATGGAATACCACAAAGATTCTGATTGAAACATTCGGCGGTGACGGACAAAACGCTGACCCGGACGCAAAGACAAATACCCCTCTCAGCCCGGACAAAAGCACAGATATTGATAAAAGCGAAGACAACAAAAATGATACACTTGAGTCATCTCAGACCATGCCCGGATCAAATCACGATAAATCCGAAAAAACGCAAAAAACGGGCGAGGCAAACGAGTATGACGATCTGATCAACTCGCTTGGTAATCTTGCCGGGTTTATTTCCCTGTGCAAAAACCGAAGCTTCCGCGAGCAACGACAATTTGCGTCCGAACAAGGACTGAGCTGCGATGAGATTGCGGATATTATAAACGAAAACGCCGCAAACATATTGGGAGATATAATTCTGGAGGAAGACTCCGGCGGATACGGTATCATAAGTGATTATTTGTCGATAATAAAAGACTGAACAGAAAGGAGATCAAA
>CASEEB010000099.1 GCA_949286815.1 uncultured Eubacteriales bacterium
GTTTCGCAAAGCGAAACAAATTCGCAAAGCGAAACAAATTCGCAAAGCGAAACAAATTCGCAAAGCGAAACAAATTCGCAAAGCGAAACAATTTTGCTCCGCGAAACAAAAAGCGTTAAGCTTTTCAGAAATTTATGCGTGAAACCATATACATTCCGATGCGATATAACATAATATAACTTTCACGCAAATCTTCTTAAGGTTTTGTTTTAATAAAAACCGCGGAGCTGTCTTCGCTTCTCAGGGCGATCACTGCTCCGCGAATAAGGAAGGCTTTCGGGTCTCCTCCGGGACTTTTGCCCACACATTCTATTTCGGTGTCGTTTATCATTCCCAAATCGAGCATACGTCTTTTTATGTGCTTGTTATCGGCGTCCGGGCAAATGCAGCATATGCGCGCGCGTTCACCCGGAGTCATGTCGCACAGACTTTTTATACCGTTCATTATAGTAACAATCCTTTCATAATCGGTTGAATATTAATCTATACAATCCGCCAGAAGGTATATGCGGATCTGTTAACAGTATATTTTGCGTTATGGGATATTGTACCTTTATTGTCGAAAAATAAAATTAAAAATCTCCCCGCGGGCATTTGCCGGCAGGGAGATTTTACTGTTTATTGTATTTGCTTTTAAAAGTTTAACCGATACGGTATTTTCGGATACCGAATATCATATTTCCGGAATGGTTATTTCAACCTCGCGGCCTGCTCTTGCGGAACGCGCTATTCCGTCGAGGATAGCCTGATTGTATATGATCTGTGAGGAGGGTACCGGAGCTTTACCGTTGTATTTTACCGCGTCAAGGAAAGAACGTATTTTTTTGTCAAATAGCGAGCCGCTTTCATTGATTATCGGCACGGTGGTTTCCATGTCAACCCCGCCAATGGTCTTATAGATCTTCATGGGACCTCCGACCGAACCGTTCCAGCAGTCGGTAGAGGGTATTCTGAGTCCGGCCTTTGTTCCGAGTATGATGGTGTCCCCGGGAGTGTCTATATTCATTGCCCATGCGATTCTGAAATCGAGAATTATACCGCCTTCAAGCCTTACGAATGCCGCCGCAAAATCGTCGACTCCGAATTTTTCAGCGTACTCGGGATGTCCGGGATAGGTCGCGGGGTCTTTTCCGAAGAAATCGCTCTTATATCCGGTTACCGTAAGCGGCTTCGGATATCCGACGGCGTTGAGCACCATGTCGAGCGAATAGCAGCCGATGTCGGCAAGAGCGCCAAGTCCCGCGGTCTCGTCCTCGATAAATGTGGTTCCGAAAGGAGTAGGGATACCTCTGCGGCGTCCTCCGCCGGTCTGTATGTAGTATACCTTTCCGAGCTCGCCGGAGTCGACGATTTTCTTTATCATCTGCATATTCGCGTCAAGACGCGGCTGGAAGCCTATAGACAGGATCTTTCCGCTTTCCTTTTCGGCTTTCATTACGTCGATTGCCTCGTCGAGAGTAACCGTGAAAGGCTTTTCAAGCAATACGTTGATACCTTTTTTCAGCGCGTATATTGCCGGGGCGGCGTGCTGACGGTTGTATGTGCAGACCGAAACCGCGTCAAGCTCAAGGCTTTCGTCATCGAGCATTTCCTTGTGCGAAGCGTAATCTGTTTTTACACCCGTTACTCCGTTGTCGGCAAAGAATTTTTCCGCTTTTCCCGGAATGAGATCGCATCCGGCGACCACCTCTACGTCCGCCATTCTTTTGTAAGAATCAATGTGCGCTCCGGCTATCCAACCGCAGCCTATAATTCCTATGCGCAGCTTTTTGCTTGAGTCTACCTTATTTTCCGCTTTGACATTGTAGTCAAGCTTTGCATCCATTTTTTCTGCCATTTTGTTTTCCTCCGTAAAAAAATGAAGTGTATATTTATTGTAAATATCCGATTTTTAAATATTTATGGTCTTAAGATATTTTATGCTTTTGTTTATTGATTCCATCGGGGTAAGGTTCATTGAGGGCTGGTCCTGTTCGACCACTATCCAAGATGTTTCGGCGTCACGGCAGGCTTCGAGTATTCCGGGGAAATCCTGACATCCGCTTCCGACGGGTCTGAATTCAAATTTTTGTGTGTCTGCCTTTTTGTTGTCCGACTCAATACCGATGAGCTCATACATGTTGTCGGATTTGCCGCCCGCGAAGTCCTTCAGATGAACCACGGGAGACCGTCCGGCATATTTTCTGATATAAGCGGCGGGATCTTCTCCGCTTACTTTTACCCAGCAGGTGTCAAGTTCGGTGCAGAGCAGGGTGGCGGGAACGGTTTCATACAGCAGGTCGAGCGCGTATCTGCCGTCAATTTTCTCAAACTCAAAATCGTGATTGTGGTACAGAAGCTGCATTCCGAGTTCTTTGGCGACTTTTCCTATCTCGGCGGCATTTTTTACCACGTCGGCAAAGCCCTCGGTTCCCGGTCTGCATTCGGGTGTAAGATAGGGAATCGCGACGTATTTGCATCCGATCTCGGCATAGTCGGACAAAACCTTTTTTGTGTCGGCTGCCATATCGTAATACGGCACGTGAGCGGAGATGGGAACAAGTCCTGCGTCCTCACACATTTTTTTGACTTTTTCGGGACTGTAGTCGTAAAGTCCGGCAAATTCCACACCGTCATAACCCATTTCTTTGATTTTTTTCAGTGTGCCTTCGAAATCCTTCGCGGCGTCGTCCCTTACGGAATATATCTGCACGGCTATGGGAAAAGACATATTTTTTAATTCCTTTCATTAATAGTATATAAATTTTCTGTTCTCTGAATAAGCGCGGTTATTTACCCGGCTTTCAGTCATAGTGAAATTACATGAAAAGGTATGCGGGTGTTACCGGGATTTATCATTTTTTCTAACCTATTATAAGACATAATGTGCTTGAATTCAAGACAATTATAGCATGAAAAAGGACAAATATTGCTTACCGAAGTTTTTGTGCTGCACTTTGCACTAATTTGAGCCATGGAGATTGTGCATTTCGACAGCCCGCCCTGTTTATTGACATAAAGTGAAAATTCAAAAAATCGAAAATATCTGAGAAAAAATAAATGATTTTACAGTCGTTTGACTGTCTGTTGATTCATAATCCCGTGTATATGTTGTAATTGCACAAAAAAAATATATAATAAACCTTATAATTTTGAATTTGCATACTTGACAATTGTCGGAGATTTTGATATAATGTATATCAATAATATATGTATGCAGTGACGGGAAAAGTAAGTGTGTATGTCTGTTTACAGAGAGCCGCGTTTGCTGGAAAGCGGCAGCAGTTTCATGCCGAAAGTCATCCCCGAGCATTTGACGCCGAAGGTCGCCTGAATTTATAAAACTGAGAGAGCGGATTGCGTAAGCGTCAACGGAAGCCTCCGTTATCGGGCTGTTTTCCGTATTTTCCGGAAAATGTGAGGGGTCCTTTTTAGGGCAATAAGAGTGGTACCGCAGACGCGCGTTAACGCATTTGTCTCTTTGACAGAGGCAAGTGCGTTTTTTGGTCTTTATTTCATATTTTTGCCTGCGCGCGATTTTGATGCCATTAAAATGATTTGATACAAGAATAATATCGGAAAGGATGGGTACAGAAATGATTCTCAACGGTTCGGAAATAATTGTAAAGGTTTTGCTTGAAGAGGGAGTCGATACCGTCTTCGGATATCCGGGCGGCAGCGTGCTTAATATATACGACGCTCTGTATAAGCACAGCAATGAAATACATCATTATATGACCGCGCATGAGCAGGGAGCGGCACATGCCGCCGACGGATACGCGAGGGCAACGGGAAAAACCGGAGTATGCATCGCGACGAGCGGTCCCGGAGCGACAAATCTTGTAACGGGTATCGCGACCGCTTATATGGACAGCGTGCCGTTGGTAGCTATAACGGGTAATGTCTCCACTTCTCTCATCGGCAGGGACAGCTTTCAGGAAGTTTATATCGCGGGTATAACCATGCCGATTACCAAGCATAATTTCGTGGTAAGAGATGTCAGTGAGCTCGCGTCTACGTTGCGCCGCGCATTCAGGATAGCTCACAGCGGAAGGTTCGGTCCGGTTCTGGTTGATATACCCAAGGATGTTACGGCGGCGCTTGCCGATTATGAGCCTCCGGTCAAAGAGCAGGAGCCCGAAAAAGAAAAGGAATACGACAACCTTGAAGAGGTTGCGGCGGCAATAAACAGCGCAAAGCGTCCTTTTGTTTACTGCGGAGGCGGAATAAGACTTTCAAGAGCGGAAGATATCGTCAGGGAGTTTATCAAAAAAGCGGATGCTCCCGCCTCCCACACTCTAATGGCTGCGGGCGTTTTAGGGTACGGAGACCGGAACAATCTCGGTATGCTCGGTATGCACGGTATGTTTTCGGGCAATAAGGCGGTTGACGAGGCAGATGTGATAATCGCGCTCGGAACCCGTTTTTCGGACAGGGTGGCGCTCAATACCCAGCAGTTCGGAAGAAGGGCGAAGATAATACATATAGATATTGACAATTCCGAAATCAATAAAAACGTGATATGCGATTACAGTGTTATAGGGGACATAAAGGACGTCTTGGAAAAACTGCTTCCTCTCATAAAAGAGCAGCGCAGGGATGACTGGCACGGCATGATTGACGAGTGGAAAAAGCAGGACTACGTTCCGGTTGACTCTCCCGAAGACAGTCATAATCTTAAGCCTCATCAGATAATAAGAGCCGTATGCCGGATGGCGGGTGAGGACGCTATGTACGTAACCGACGTAGGTCAGCACCAGATGTGGGCGGCACAGTTTATTTCACATGTCCGCAAGGGAAGTTTTCTCACCAGCGGCGGTCTCGGAACAATGGGTTACGGTTACGGTGCCTCATTGGGGGCGGCGGTTGCCGTTAAGGGAAAAAGACCGGTCATTATGTTTACCGGTGACGGCAGTTTCCACATGAATATGAACGAGGCATGTACCGCGGTAAGTTATAACCTGCCCGTAATTACGGTTATTTTGAACAATCAGGTGCTCGGAATGGTCCGACAGTGGCAAAGCGCGTTTTATGACAGAAGATTTTCTTCAAGCGAGCCCGAAAGAAGGACCAATTATAAGATGGTTGCCGAGGGATTCGGCGCCGTGGGATATCATTGCGAGACTCTCGCGGAGTTCAGAGCGGCGTTTGCGGAGGCGCTTACATTGGGGCGCCCGGTGTGGATTGAATGTCTGATAGACCGTGAGGAAAAAGCTCTTCCCATGATTCCCGCCGGAGGCACCGTCAACGATACGTTGTTTAATTGAAAAGGAGGACGTTGATATGGAAAACGAAAAGCATTATATGGTACTGCTTGTGGAGAACAACGCCGGCGTTCTTACACGTGTTTCATCTCTCTTTTGCCAGAGAGGCTTTAATATAGATACGCTGACCGTCGCGTCAACCGACCATCCCGGCATATCGAGAATAACGATTTCCTTTTGCGGGAACGATAAAACTTACCGTCAGCTGATAAAACAGACCGAAAAGCTTACCGAAACGAAAATGGTTATTCCGATAGAACCTGAATTCGGGATTCTGCGTGAATTGCTGCTTGTGAAAATAGAAACAACTCCCGAAAACTCGGAGCAGATTAAGAATCTCGCGGTTAACAATCATTTCAAGGTGGTAGATCAAAGCGTGGGATGCGTAGTTCTGGAGATGACCGGAGAGCCGTCGCACATAGACCTTATGCTGGGACTTTTAAAACCGTTTAAGGTACTTGAAATGTGCCGTACCGGAGTTACGGCGCTTGAGCGCGGTAAGGTTACATATTGCTTCTGACAAATCTGAAATCAAACAAAATATATATAATATAAAAGGAGAATAAAACAATGATTAAAAAGTATTACGATTCGGACTGCAATCTTTCGGTTCTTGACGGCAAGACAGTCGCCGTTATCGGTTTCGGCTCACAGGGACACGCGCATTCGGAAAACCTCGCGGAATCCGGTGTGAATGTAATTGTAGGTCTGCGCAAGGATTCTGGTCACTACGCAAAGGCGGCGGCGTTTGCCGCAGATCATCCCAATTTCCGCATAATGGAGGTTGAGGACGCCGCCGAGGCTGCCGATATTGTAATGATGCTTGTTCCGGACGAGATTGCCGCTGATATTTACAACAAGCAGATAGCTCCTCATATGAAAGAGGGAAATGTGCTTTGCTTCGCTCACGGCTTCAATATCCATTTCAACCTTGTTCAGCCTCAGAAGGATATCGACGTTATTATGATAGCTCCCAAGGGTCCCGGTCATACCGTAAGGTCTCAGTATGTTGAGGGCAAGGGTGTTCCTTCGCTTATCGCGGTATATCAGGACTACAGCGGCAGAGCAAAAGATATCGCGCTCGCTTATGCTTCCGGAATCGGCGCCGGCAGAGCGGGAATCCTTGAAACAAGCTTCCGTGAGGAGACCGAGACCGACCTGTTCGGCGAGCAGGCTGTGCTTTGCGGCGGCGTTACCGAATTGATGAAGGCGGGATTTGATACTCTGGTAGAAGCCGGGTATGAGCCGGAAATGGCGTATTTTGAGTGCATTCACGAGATGAAGCTCATAGTTGACCTCATTAACTCGGGCGGATTCGCTAAAATGCGTTATTCTATCTCCAACACCGCCGAGTACGGAGACTACCGCACCGGAAGACGTCTTATTACCAAGGAGACCCGCGAGGAGATGAAGCAGATACTCAGAGAAATTCAGGACGGAACATTTGCCTCTGAATTTATGCAGGAGTTCTCTTCTGGCAGAAAGGCTAAGTTCCTTGCTACACGCCGCCTTGAATCCGAGCATCAGCTTGAAAAGACCGGAGCCGAGCTTCGTGAAATGATGAGCTGGCTTAAAAAATAATTTTAAACCGTTTTGTTTTATCTTATCTTCGGGGGCTAATCCCCCGAAGATTTTGGAAACGGCGCAGGTTTCAGGATTTTTGATTATGTCAGGCACAGTGCGCCGTGAATTTTTCTGAGGGGGTGAAGTTATGCTTCTGACAGTGGATATTGGAAATTCAAGCATATCTTTCGGAATATTTTCCGACCTTGACCGGTGTCGGATTCTCCGCACGTTCAAGACCGAGTCGGACATGCGGAAAACCTCAGATGAATATGCCGTTTTGCTGAAAAACCTGTTTGAGCTGAACGGTATTGAACGCGCTGATATAAAAGATGTCGCCGTGGCGTCGGTGGTGCCGAAGCTGACAAAGACCATTTCGGACGCGATAAAAAAGCTTGTGGATTGCTCCGGGTATGTTGTTGTCGGACCCGGTGTAAAGACCGGATTTCCGATAAGGATAGACGACCCGTCCGAGCTTGGAGCGGACCTTGTCGCAAACGCCGCCGCGGTAATCAATATTCAGAAATCGTCGTCAGGCAAACGAGGGGCGGTTATAGTCGATATGGGAACCGCAACGACGATTTTCGCGATAAACCATGCCGGTGAGTATATAGGCGGCTGCATTATGCCGGGAGTTCAGATATCGTTTGACGCGCTGCATACTCAGACCGCGCAGCTTCCGGGAGTCACACTTGAGTTGCCCAAAAAGGCAATAGGCAGAAACTCGGTTGAATCGGTGCGCTCCGGAGTTGTTTTGGGGAACGCGCTTATGATCGACGGCTTTATTGAATCGTTCTCAAGAGAAATGAAATGCGACGTGACAAACTCCGTATATGCCACGGGAGGAGTGGCGGAGTTGATAATTCCCGCCTGTTCGCATAAAATAATTTATGAGCCGCATCTTACACTGAAGGGGTTGTTTTATATATACAGGAACAATTCCGCGGAAAATAACGCTGATAATAACGGATAATATCCGATTATTTAATAAGGGGCAAAGCCCCGTCATTCAACGTTTTCAATGGGAGATTGTATCTCCCACTGAAAAAATTAAGTGGCGCCCGCCATTTGGCGGGGGACATCTTAATTTAGTTATAAATTTTTATGCGCTGTACCTACAAAGGACAGCAGCGCCGGGTGAGAGTCCCGGGAAAGGAAATATTTATGTTCATTAAAAAAACATCTTTCTCCGGAAAGACAGCACGCAAGGCTGTACTTAGCGCAAAGGAGGAATACAAATGAGCACAAAACAAAATCAGAAGATTCTGCGCATGGTAGAGCTTGCCATGCTTACGGCGCTTATTGTCGTATTGCAGCTGATCGGCGGATTTTTAAAGGTAGGTCCCGTCAACCTTTCGTTTGTATTGGTGCCGATAGTTATCGGGGCGATACTTCTCGGTCCCTCAGGGGGAGCGTTCTTGGGAGGAGTGTTCGGCCTTGTGGTCACTATTATGAGCGCTACCGGCATGGATCCCACGGGGGTCGTGCTGTGGGGGATTAATCCTCTTTTGACGGCTTTGATTTGTATGCTCAAGGGAATAATGGCGGGGCTTTGTTCGGGTCTGGTGTATAAAGCCATGCCGAAAAAGGGAATATTCGGAACCGCGCTGGCGGCAGTCTGCGCGCCGATAGTAAACACCGGTCTTTTTATAGCCGGAGTCGCGCTTTTCTTTAACGATACTCTTTATGAGTGGGCAGGCGGCAGCAATATGCTTGAGTTTATAATCACGGGTCTTTGCGGTCTGAATTTCCTTATTGAGTTTTGCATAAACCTCGTGCTGGCTCCCGCGATGACTACGATAATAAATGTTATTTCAGCCAAGAAAAATAAAATTTAATTTTTAAAATTCGGAGGATAAAATCATGTCACTTCGTTCGGACAATGTAAAAAAAGGCGCCGAGAGAGCGCCCAACAGAAGTCTTTTTTACGCCATGGGTTATACAAAGGAAGAGCTTGAAAGACCGCTTATCGGAGTTATCAGCGCCCACAGCGAGATAGTTCCCGGTCATATTCATCTGGATAAGATTACCGAGGCGGTCAAAGCGGGAGTCAGAATGGCGGGAGGAACTCCTATAATGATACCGTCAATCGGAGTGTGCGACGGAATTGCCATGGGACATATAGGAATGAAATATTCGCTCGCGTCGCGCGAACTGATTGCCGACAGCGCAGAAACCATGGTAATGGCGCATCAGCTTGACGGAGTGGTGCTTGTTCCCAACTGCGATAAAATTGTGCCGGGAATGGTAATGGCGGCGGTAAGAATGGATATTCCCGCGGTCGTTTGTTCCGGCGGACCCATGCTTGCCGGAAAATATGACGGCGAAGAGGTGTCGCTCTCAAAAATGTTCGAGGCGGTGGGCGCGTATAAATCGGGTTTGATTAATGAATGCAAGCTTGAGGAATGCGAGACCGGGGCATGCCCGGGGTGCGGCTCGTGCGCGGGAATGTACACTGCCAATTCAATGAACTGTCTGTGCGAAGCGATCGGAATCGCCCTCCCCGGAAACGGAACTGTGCCGGCGGTTTCCTAAAAGAGAGTAATGCTTGCAAAACACGCCGGTATGGCGGTAATGGAGCTTGTCAGAAAGAATATTACCGCAAGGCAGATTATAAATGAAAAATCCATAAAGAATGCCTTGGCTTGCGATATGGCTTTGGGGTGCTCCTCAAACAGCGTTCTTCACCTTTTGGCAATATCCAATGAGGCGGGGGTAGAGCTTGATCTGAAGACATTTAACGAAATGAGCGAAAAAGTGCCCAATCTGTGCCACCTGGCTCCCGCAGGTCCCACACATATACAGGATCTCGACGCCGCGGGAGGAATCCCGGCGGTTCAGGCGGAGCTTCTTAAAGAAGGGCTGATTGACGGAAGTCTGCTTACGGTGACCGGAAAGACCGTCGCGGAAAATATTGAGGGCGCGTACATAAAGGATGAAAAGAATATAAGACCGATAAGCAATCCTTACAGTAAAACGGGCGGTATTCAGATATTGTGGGGAAATATCGCGAAAGACGGATGTGTGGTAAAGAGAAGCGCGGTGGCGCCCGAGATGCTGAAACATTCGGGACCGGCACGGGTATTTGACAGTGAGGATGAGGCTATAGCCGCGATTTATGACGGAAAGATTAAAGACGGCGATGTGGTCGTCATACGCTATGAGGGACCTGTAGGCGGACCGGGTATGCGTGAAATGCTCAATCCCACCTCTGCTTTGGCGGGTATGAGACTTGACAAGACCGTCGCGCTTATAACAGACGGGCGTTTTTCGGGCGCCTCAAGAGGCGCGTCGATAGGTCACGTTTGTCCGGAGGCCGCGCGCGGCGGAAATATCGGACTTATTGAAGAGGGGGATATTATAGACATTGATATTCCCGGAGCGTCGATCAACGTCAGGGTGAGCGATGAGGTTCTTGATGAACGCAGAAAGAATTATAAGCAGCCCGAGCCCAAAATAAAGAGCGGATGGCTTTCCAGGTACGCGAAACTTGTAGACAGCGCCGCTAAGGGTGCGGTAATGAAATCCGCTGACAAAATCTGACTTGGATTAATTTTATATTGCAATATTTGTGCAAGAGGTCGGAGGTTTTCTGCTTTTCGACCTCTTGCTGTCTCTTATTGCTTAAAATTACAAGAACAAAAGCCTTGAAATGTCATTTTGTGATGAATTTGACGAAATATAAAAAAATCAAAAAAAACTTCAAAAAAGGTATTGACAAAAGGGGATAGAAGTGATATAATAAACAAGTCGCCTCAAGAGAGGGGACAAGCCGGGAAAAGGAAAGAGAGGGAAGCTTTCCTGGCACGGCAAATCGAACCTTAACAATTGAACAGCAAGGAAGTAAGTACAAAGCAAGAAAAGCAAGTGCGAACGAATCTTGTCAAGAGAGAGAAAAGCTCTTTAAGAAGTAATTAAGAGAAGCTAAGACAGCTCGAGAGATCAGGTCATGCCAATGGCATGATATGATATATAGAAAACACTCGAGAGTTTGATCCTGGCTCAGGATGAACGCTGGCGGCGTGCATAACACATTCAAGTCGAACGGAAGTAGCAATACTTCAGTGGCGGACGGGTGAGTAACGCGTGAGCAACCTGCCCTTACGAGGGGGATAACA
>CASEEB010000100.1 GCA_949286815.1 uncultured Eubacteriales bacterium
AAAAAGAAGAAAAGAAAAGTACTCAGGCGCTGTCCGAAAAATCTTAATGTAAAAACTTAAAAATAATATAATAAACGAAAGGATTAAAATTATGGCATCCGAAAATAAGCTTCAAGAAGTCGTACAGGCTACTCTTGCGCAAATCAGAAATATGATAGACGCCGACACAGTCATCGGTACACCCATCGAAACCGCCTCCGGTACTACAATCATACCGATATCAAAGGTTTCCGTGGGCTTTGCGACCGGCGGAATAGACTACAACGACAAGGCGGGCGGCGCGCCCAACAAGCCTCAGAATTTCGGCGCCGGCGGAGGAACCGGAATCACCGTTCAGCCTATCGGTCTTCTTTGTGTATCCAAAGACGGCAGCTTTGAAATGGTAAACATAGGCGTTAAAAATCCCTCAGACCCCATTGAACAGCTCTCCGACCTCATTGACCGTTCACCCGAAATAATCGCCAAAGTAAAGGCGCTGTTTTCCAAAGACGACAAGGACTCAAAGGACACCGACGAGAAGAAATAAAATTTTATTGAAGTCAATCGGTTTATACAAGTTAAGAAAGTAAGCAGTACAAATAAAATCAACATTGTCAATTTAGAGAAAATCATTTAAATTCAAACCAAAAAATGCATATATCCGCCTCCGTACAAATATATTTATATCAGATTATACTTGTCCGGAGGTCTTGTGCTATGCTTTTTAAGCATAAAATAAACTTTAAAAGTAAAACTCAATCTGATAAATTAAATTATAAACAGGGAAAAAAAACATCGGTTAAAACATCCATAAAAACATCGGTACAATCGTCAGAAAAACATTACAGGAAAATCATAAAAAAGGTCGCCGTCACAGCGACCGCCCTGATAATGTGTCTGTCTTCAACCTCCGCATACGCAGAACCCTTAAACACTTTTTACTCAAATAATTACTATGATGCCGATCGAGGTATAAACTTCAATAAATTATACAATTTCTCGGACAAAGACCCGATAACGCGCGCATCAGGCACTGCTTATACAAGTTTAAGCGCAAATACAAACAGTACAAGTATCACTACGGCGTTTTCTCCTTCCTCCGTTTCTGCCAAATCCGCTATCGTAATTGAAGCCTCCACCGGCAAAGTTATATGGTCAAAAAACGCTGACGAAAGACTGCCTATGGCGTCCACAACCAAAATTATGACCGCGCTTGTGGCGCTTGAAAATTGCGATATTGATAAAATCGTGGAAGTATCTCCGCAAGCCGTAGGCATAGAGGGGTCTTCTATTTATCTGTATGCGGGTGAAAAACTCTCAATGGAAAACCTTTTGTACGCCCTGCTGCTTGAGTCGGCAAACGACGCGGCTGCCGCTATTGCGATTGAAGTCGGAGGAAGTATTGAAAATTTTGCCGAAATGATGAATGCAAAGGCGGAAGAATTGGGACTTGAAAACACTCATTTTAAAAATCCCCACGGTCTTGACGACCCCGAGCATTACACTTCGGCGTCTGACCTTGCGAAAATAGCGGCATGTGCCCTGAAAAACAGTAAATTTAAGGAGATAGTTTCCACATACAAAAAAACCATTCCTCTCAATGAGACTGAGGGCGTCAGACTTTTGATAAATCACAATAAAATGCTCAAAAACTATGACGGAGCCATCGGAATGAAAACCGGATTCACCAAAAAAAGCGGGAGATGTCTGGTAAGCGCGGCTGAACGGGATAATGTTCAGATAATCGCGGTAACTCTGGACGCGCCGAATGACTGGCAGGACCATAAGTCTATGCTTGACTACGGTTTCTCACTGTTTGAATGCCGGGCACTTTGCGGACAGGACGAATTGCGAATAACTCACCCCGTAGTAGGCGGTACCGACAGCTATACTGTGCTGACAAACAAACAACCGGTAAGCGTAATCGTCCCAAAAAATTCTGCGGAAATAGAGAGCACAATAGAGCTGTTCAGATTTTCATACGCTCCGGTGAGCCAAAATCAAGTTCTCGGAAAAATCGTATACACTTTGGATGGTGAAATTGTAGGAGAAAGCGAGCTTTACGCCATTTACGGAGTGAATAAAGCGCAATACAAGACTTCTTTTTGGGAAAAAATAATATCAATATTTAAATAGTTTTATGCTTTAAGTGTTCTATACATGTACTTACCGGTTTAAAAGTGTTTTTATATAATATTCGATTACGCCACTTAAAAGTCAGTTTATTCTGACTATATACGAAATTAAAACCAAACCGTAGCAAAAACACAATTAATATTATTGAATATTGATAGCAACGTAAAAACTAAAAAAGTAAAAAATCACATTAAAAGATAAATGGAAAAAATAAGAATATCAAAATATTTTTCAATGTGCGGCATAATGTCCCGCAGGGCTGCCGAGACTGAAATAGAGGCGGGAAAAGTGTATGTCAACAAGCAGGTTGCGCAACTGGGACAGTCAATAGACCCCAATTCCGATATTATAACATATAAGGGCAAAACAATCAAACCTGTCACAGAAAAAAAAATCTGCATCATGTTAAACAAACCGAGAGGTATTGTCTGCACCGCAAAGGACGAAAAAGGCAGAACATGCATTACCGAGCTTTGTCGTGTATATGACAGCAATCATAATCTTATCAGGCTTTACCCTATAGGCAGACTTGACATGGACTCCGACGGTCTGATTTTGCTGACAAACGACGGCGAGCTTGCCAACATTCTGACACATCCCCGCCACAGTATACCTAAAATTTATCATGTAACTTTAAACTCCGCGCTGAGCGATTCCGAGATAAAAACATTGGGCGAGCCGATTCTTATTGACGGAAGATACACTTCTCCGGCAGATACGGTAAGACTCGAATCATTTCAATCTGAGAAAGATACTACGGTCGTTAAGTTTACCCTCTTTGAAGGACGAAACAGACAAATACGCCGCATGTGCGAGTCACACGGATATGAAGTATTAAAACTCACACGAATGGCGATAGGTAATCTTAAACTTGAAAATCTTCCTTCCGGCAAATGGAGAATACTCACCGAAAAAGAAATAAATTATCTGAAAGGACAGACAAATTGATAGAAATATTCCCTGTTAAATCCAAACCGGAACAAGAAAGAATGTGTCTTCGCTGTGATATTGAATACGAAAACAAATCTTCCGTCTACATTGCCTCTGAAAACGACAGCATTTTAGGTCTGTGCAAATTCAAGATAAACGACAATACCGCGTCAATCACCGCAATATCAAGCGAAATTAAACCTATCAGAAATGACATTGCCATTCTATTATGCAGTTCGGTCATTAATTTTTTAATTTCCTGCAAAGTAGAAAAAATACTGTTTGAAGCAGAAGGCTTTAAAGATACATTTATTCACTCTCTCGGGTTTAAAAAAACAGATGACAATTGGACGCTTGAATAAAATTGTTTAACAACCCTCTGCCTATTAGTATTTACTGTTTTTATCGAGTCATAAATTTGAGTATATCCGAAACATCCGATAATGTGTTTTTGCATTAACATTTATCGTTTTTTCAGACATGCTCTTTTTTTAATTTTCTTGCTATATCTTTTACCACCAACATCTATTATATAACAAAAGGCTTTCTCAAAAAATCTGAGAAAGCCTTTAATTTTAGTACCCGGTCCGGTGTAATGTAAAATTACGTTACGGATTTAAACACCGAACACAGATTATTCTGCGGTAAGTCCGGAACGCTCTATACCTTCGACCAAGAACCTCTGCATAAAGATATACAAAATGACCAAAGGCAAGATAATCATTATTCCGCACGTGTTCCTAATAGCCGCATAATACAGGTTTTGTCCCGCGTACTCTGTTTGCAGAGACGTCGGTATATCAACTATCTTCGGCAATAGGTTGAAATCCGTTCTGGTAAAGAACAGGTTCGTATAGAAACTGTCCGTCCACTGCCAACAGAAAGCGAACAGGAACACTGTAATCATCATCGGAATAGAGATCGGCAAAATAATCTGGAAGAAGGTTCTGAAGTTACCCGAACCGTCTATATACGCCGATTCCTCAAGTGAATCGGGTATTCCGCTGAAGAACTGCCTGAGCATGAATATGTACAGACCGTTTTTAAAGCCCAAACCCGTGATGGACAAAATAATCATCGGGAAGAATGTGTTTGTCAAATTCAATGAATGCTCTGTTGCAAGAGTCCGGATAACATCACTTGCGGCATTTGCGCTGAACAATGAAAATCCTTCAAAAACTCCGCCGCTGAGGAACGACAGTATTCCAAGCACATCGAAATATCTGAAGTGCATGAAAATCGAAAATCTCAACGTCTTATGCGGAACTATCATCGTAAGTACAACAAGCAGGAAAATAAGTTTATTTCCTTTGAATTTATACTTGGCAAGACCATAAGCAATAAGGCTGCAGACCAATGTCTGAAGAATCGCGGTCATCAATGAAAGCAACAAAGTGTTTTTAAAAGCGTCAAGATAATCAAGTTCGCTCCAGATCGCCTTATATATGTCAAAAGTAAAGTTTTTCGGTATAAGCCTGACAGTTACGTCAACAAAGTCTTCCGGCGCCATAAAGGAACCTGCAATCTTTGTAAAAAACGGATAAAGTACTATATATGCGATACCGAGCAAAAATACAAATCTGAATAGTTTAAATATGATGTTCTGGAGAAAATAAATGTTTATAAATTTGGCCTTAAGTCTTTCCTTTAAAGGAGATCTCTCAAAATCAACTTTGATTTTATTTTTGGACTCCTTTCTAACTTTCGGCGCTGAATTCTGTTTTTGTGCGTCCATTTTATCTCCTCCTTAATCATCACGTCTCTGATAAAAGACAAACAGTGATATAATACCGGCAACCGCCGCCAATATAAGCATGACTATCAGGAAATACATCCATGACATTGCGGCGGCAACACCGTCCGGGTCGGGCATATTAGCCGTAGTTCCTGCCTGTATATTCGAAATATAACTCATCACCGTATTGTTTTCTCTCGTAAAGGCGTCTATAACGGTGTAAACCGCGTTTACAAGTATCATCGGGCTTATCATCGGGAAGGTTATTTTCCAGAAAGTTTCCCACCCGGTCGCGCCGTCTATCTTACAGGCTTCATAAATCGCCGGAGATATTGACTGAAGACCCGCGAGGAATATAAGCATCTGAACACCTGACCTGTTGACTATATCGTAAATGTTATTGATAATTTCAACGACATAATCCACAAGATCCTGACCTATTTTCATGTTTGAAAACAGATTTTGTACATCCATCGCCGAAACAATCTCAGTTGCCGCGCTTGATCCCGAACCGTCGTCAATACCGGCGGACTCATCCAAATATGAGCCCAAAATATTCTGAGCTTCAATCGTCTCCATGATACCCGTCGAAAGTACAACGGGCAGGAAGAATATCGCACGGAAAGCGGCACGTCCAACCATCTTCTGATTAAGAAGAATCGCCATAAAGAGCGAAAACAGTATAATTGCGGGAATGTCAAATATTATCTCACCTATACCGGTTAAAAGAGTCTCATTAAAGCTTGCGTCCGTAAGCAAAGCATAACTGTAGTTATCGAAGCCTATAAATTCCGTTTCAAATCCACCGCCGGTAAGGATAATTATCCTGTTGAAACTATACCAGACAGACTGAACAATAATGGGAAGATATACACATACAAATCCTATTACAAAAGGAAGCACGAACAGCCATCCCGCACGGGCTTTGCGTTTGTTCAGAGATGCAATTTTTCTTTTCTTGGGAGCAGCATTTCTGCTGCTCCGTGTATTTTGAAGATTGGCTTCACCTGTCATTAAATTAACACCCCTCTTTCTTAAACTAGTAACGAAACAAATCCGTAAGCGGGAATCGTATACTCAATGCCATCGTAGACTACGTTAACGGAATAATTATTATAGTTCAGTATCAATACCTTATATGCCTCGCCTGAAGCGCTTCCGTAAGTCACAGCAACTATATTCTCGGTTTCGTACTTGGAATACTCTTCTTCTTCATCGTCTTCCTCTTCATCATCGGACTGGTTGTTGCCGATATTGATTCTGTTTCTGATTTCTTCTTCTGTTATACCGTTTTCAACCGCAATCTGAAGAACTTCATCAAAGAGCGCCTGCGCGTCCTCATAATATTCTGCTATAGAGGGAGTATATTCGTAATATATATAGTTCTCTTCGGAAGTACCGGAATAATATATATCCCCATCTTCTCCGCGCTCTACGTATACCACGGTTTCGTCATCGAGTGTCGTAAAGACCTCGCCGTCATGCACAGCCTCTTCACGGTCTACGGGATTGAATGTATTTTTAGAACTGTCGTAAGTATAATAACCGGACTCCGTATCATTTATCTGGATGTAATAAACGGTATCACCGTCGTCCACAACCGCGTAATGAACAGTCTCATACCCGACAGCCGTAAAGGTCTCTGTCTCTTCATCCATGCTGTAGAAAGTATATCCTTCCTCACTTGAGCCGGTATAATAAAGTCTTCCGCCGCCGGAAACCGTTACGGAGTAAACAGGCGTCTGAGCTTCATCGTCAAGCGTTCCGGCTTCTGAGCCGTTGAGAATCAATTCTTCTTCCTCGATTTCCTCAAGAGTATAATTATTGAAGAGATCAACAGCGACGCGCACATGCTCTATCATTTCCTGGGTTACAGGAGTGAGCTCATCGAAGTTTTCTATGCTCCAGATATCTCCGGGCTTTCCTTCAGCGTACTGAATACTGTCTCTCTGTGCGTTTGCAACTATTGCAATTCCGGCAGTTGCTTCTTCAATATTCTTCTCCATTGTTTCGCTGATAGACTGCAGTCTGCTGAGATAATTGCCTCCCACCTGGCTCACAGCCGTGATAGCTCTGTTTCTTTCTCTGACATAAGTGTTGTAAGCGGTCTGATATTCTTCATAGTGAGCCTGAGATTCTTCATCTTCACTGCCTTCAAGTTTGTCATAACCCAACGCTACCAACTCATCAAGAGTCTCTTTCGCGTTTATATAACTCTGCAGTCTCTGATTCTTTGCCGTATCATAAGCATTGTATACATTGTTGTATGCCTCAAGAGCAGTAAGCACGGACTCAAGCGCAAAGCTTTCCGCCAAACGTCCGGCAGCTCTTGCGTTTCCGACTGCCATCATAAGCTCTTCCTGAGCAATCTCAACCGCGTTTTTCTCGGCTTCCGCATACTCATTCATTTGATCAATAAGGTCTGCTTCAAGTTCATCCGCGTCAGGCACACGAACTCCCGAAAGGAACTCATGAGCAATTATGAATTTGTCCTGAACGTCTTTCAATACTTCATTGATAGTGTTGTACGCTTCAATCATATCGTCTTTCCAGATATCATATCTTACGGAATAATACTGGCTGAACAGATAATCCTCTTTGAGATACTGAGTATTCTGATAAGAAAGTATGAAGTACGGAGAAGCTCCGTTTTCAAGGGCCTTCAGTATCGCGTACTGCATATTGCCTTCCATGTTCAGAGCCGTTCCCGCAAAATTCATAGAACCGTGAAGAACAACTCCGATAAACGGAACAGCCGCCGAAGACTTGTTGTAACGTGAAGAGTCAAGCGCAACTCCGAGAATATGATCAACATATTTCCATGTATACGCATTTCCGCCCTCTGTCATTACCTGGTCATAATTTTCATCAAAGAACTGGAACGCTTTGATTGTAAACTCTTTCGCGTCCTCGCGGTTATACGGTTCATCCTCGTCAAAATCAGAGTTCAGACTCATACCGAGCGTGGATACGGATATTCCCGTTACATTTTCATAAGCACCGAGGTAATTCTCAGTGAGCTTTTCATAAAACCTTGAGAAATACGCGGGGGAAATTACAAGCTCGTAATAGTTAACATATTTCTGCTGCGTCGGGCTGTATTCACGTCTGCTTGCATACCGGTCGTCTATAGTCTTCGCGGCATGTTTGCTCGTAGATACACCGTCAAAAGAACTTACATACTTAATATAGTTGAAATCAAAATCAGGGAAAATGCCGAGATTGCTGTTTTCTTCTGCCGACATTTCAGCGGCGTAGTCCAAAAGCCCCTGGAAGTCCAAATCTCCTTCAACTGCCTTTTCAATTTTGAACTTATAAGGCACCGTCTCATACAAACCGCCGTTGGCATATCCGGTCAGTTTAAAGTTGACGTTCTTGATTCCGCCTTCATTCATATCCTCATACATTGTCTTTATGTCATCAAAAGTCGTAAGAGGAGTCATAACATTAACGGGGATAGACATGACCTTCTGAAGTGTTTCTATCGTTCCGAAAGTCTCAATATAAAGCGGAATATCCTCAATAATTTCGTCAGAGGTAAGCGGTGACAGTATACCTTCGTCTGTCAGATAGTCGCGGTAAGCCACAGCCATTCCAAACCATGAAGCGTCATATGTCTTAACGCCCTGTGCCTCTGCCTCTTCGTCATATTCGGAAAGCATTATATATCTTATCTTATAGCTTCCGACATATTTTCTTGAACTTACAACCGTCCATGTAGAGTTTGTACCGACCGAAATAGAATCCGCCACATTGTAAGAGTCCTTCGGCCTTGGGTTGAACTGCATTTGCATAGCGTTATAGTCACTGAGCGAACCTGCGTGATACGTCGATATCTCCGCCAAAGCGTCTCCCTCTTCAATTATAGCCATATAACCGCGTTTGCTTTCAACCTTTTCCACCTGCATAGATGAGCTTGACACAATGCTGCCGTATGTAGGTCCGTATGAACTTTCCATAGAAGAAAGTTCCGATGTGGTTTCCTGTTCCTGTGCCTCGTTAATCTTATTTACTATGGCACCGTTTATTGTATACACATTTTGCTCATCGGTATCGCTGTCATAATCCGTATAGTTATAGAAGACAGTATCTTCCACAACTCCGAACACAGGATATCTTATAGTCTGCTGATATGTGCCGCTTATCTCATGATACGCGAAGTCCGTACCGTAAACCTTTCCGCTTACGGTCGTTGTGGTTGTCAAATCAAGGTCTTCAAATGAGAAAAGCGTACCTGAACCGTCGGGATAGAAGTTATATCCCGTGTACTCGCTGTTGCCCGCTCCCATATAGGGCAGAACGCTTATATATGAAAGCTGGTAAAGCGACTCGTTAAATCTTATTCCGTTTGCGGGAAGCCGCACACTCATGCCCTTGTCATCAAGGGTATATTCAAGCGCCATTTTGAACAGAGGCGGATTTTCCTCCTCTGACTCATACTCTGTAAGCGCGTGGTCAGCGTCAAGGTCTTCATATGTATAGTCGGGACAATAAGTTTTGATAAGCTCTTCGCAAAGCGTCTTTTCCGCGTCCGAAGCGTCCGGGTCAAACACATAGACCGGCATTTTCTGAACGATCGGGAAAGAAGCTATAAGTTCCTGCTTAGCTCTTTCGCTTGTAAGTTCGTCAAGGTCCTTGAGCATATAATAAGCATCAAACTTACCGTACATGAACGCGGAAGTTCCGCCTATCATATTTTCAGCCATCGTAGCAAGGATAACATTTTCGAATCTGTCCTTTGAAATAAGACGCGGGAGAAGCAATTTTGCCTGCTCACGTCCGATAGTGTACTCAACACGTATTCCGTTTTTGATATTTTTTACAACTATCTGGTCACGGAGCGCGGCCATTTCATAGCTGTAGAAATATCTTTCAGTGTCATTATCGGTATATCTTACGACTATCTGAGAAAGTATCTGCTGTTTAGTCGATTCAGAGCCGGTGGACGCTCCAACATCGTACGGATTGGTAAAGAGTATCTCACCCGTAACGGTATTGACAGTCGCCACCTCGCCGCTGAAATCATCTACATATAACTGATAATTGCCCTTGGTCAACATCAGCTCCATTGTATCCAGCTTTTCCTGCGGCGTAGCATATACTTTCGACGTATAGTTATCCTCCGACGATTCCTCGCCTTCTTCGCCTTCACCGTCGGTATCGGTGTCGGTGTCTGTTCCCGTATCAGTATCGGATCCGGACTCATCCGCAGCAAATACGCTTACAACCGACAGTGCCGACAAAGACCCAAGCAATAACAGAGCAGTTAAAAGTAGCGATATTATTCTGTATCTTTTTTTCATTCTATCTTTCTCCTATCTGTTAGTTTAAATCCGGTATTGAATCTCTGTGACAATATTGGTAACCAAACTTACCATTTTTCCCACAAGAGTTGAGAACAGTATCGCGATAAACATTATAAATACCATCGCGACTGCCGTTCCGAGTATTGTCAACACATTTCTTCCCAAAGTATAGTCGTGCGTCACCTGTGTTCCGAAGAAAATCAATATTCCAAGCCAGATAAATGCCACCGTACTCAAAAAGCTGATTATGCTGACCTCTGTCGATATGGCAAAGTTGGAATAAATTGTGAGCGGTATAATCATAATCGGAAGCGGGAGCAAACTGTACGATGAAGCGACAAAGATGTCCTTAAAGCTGCCTTCACCTTCAAACAGCGTGGTAAGACACCAGTTTGAAAGCACGAACAGGAACAGAGGCACGAGCACTCCCAATGCCTGCGACCAAATAGATGAGAAATATCCCTCCGGATTGAGCAGATATCCCTGCCCCATTGACTGATAGAAGAACGCGAGTATGGTTACGATTATAAATACAATCGCCGCCCTTACAGAGCCTCTCTTCTCATGCTTCAAATCCCAGAAGCCGTCAAACGGATGGAATATCACATAGAATCCGTACGCAAGCTCCTGTCCGAAAGTTCTCTTTCCCCCTGAAGTCGTAGCCTTTGTGTTGACCTTCTTGATAAATTTATTGAAGAATATTATTGCGACTATAATAACGATTATAATCGCTACCAATATCAGAAAATACGAAGACATCCATTCTTTTCTTATTTCCTGATATGAGTTTGACCAGTTCGCGGTGTCATAAGCGGCTTCATAGTACTGAAGCGACTCTTCATATTCGCCGTTCCTGTACATCGCCTGACCTATACCTACGTACGCCGCGTCAAAGTTGGAGTTTCTCTTGAGCACTTCGGTCCACATATTAATAGCGGTGGTAAAGTCCTGATCATTCTCCGCCGCTATGGCTTCCATCAGAATATTGCCGTATTCCGTGCGTTCAAACACAGTTATATTATCGTTTGTCTTGTCAAGTATAAGCATCGTATCACCCTGATACGTGATTGCCTCTATACTTGAAAGGTCTCCGAGCATTGTTCCGGTATCGCCGAACGCGAACAAAAGATTTCCGTTTTGATCGTATGTATAGATTCTCTGTCTCTTTTCGTCTATGATAGACCATGTGCCTTCCTCACCCTCGGCAACGTCGATAATGGTTGACACTCCGGTAATATCATCCGTCTCGCGGGTGGAATAATCTATTTCCCCGGCAGGCGGCCAGAAACCGTTACGTCTCATTATCTCATCACCGTTGGTGTTCAAAAGCTTTACAGGCATATAAGTACCGTCTTTTGATTTTCCGGTAATAGCTCCCGCGACAGTATCTTCTTCAATCGAAGAGGTAGTTACATATATAAACCCACCGTCTCCCATGGCGATGTTGTTAAACTCGGTAGACACATTTTCATCCTGTTGCTCCTGCTGCTCTTCGGTTCTGAATCTTCTCATAATGATTTCCCAAGCCGAAAGCGTAACCGCCTGAGCTCCGATAAATCCGGTAAATTCGCCCTCTTCCGTCATTACTATAATACCCTGATAAGTGGTCGAGGACACAATAAAGAGTCTGTTATAATCGTCAACAGCGATTGCCACGGGTCTGTAAACGGAATCGTTTTCAAAAAGCGACGATTCGGGTTCATCAATAACATTGAGAAATTCTCCGTCCCTGTCGAAAACAACGATTCGGTTGGCGCCGGTATCGCATACCCAAATACGGTCGCTTGAAATATACAATCCCTGCGGAGCAGTAAAATTATCAGAAACTCCATGCTCATTGACAAAGTCGGATATGATAAACTTCAGTTTATAATATCTGTCAAGGCAGACAATTCTGTTGTTGCCGGTGTCGGCTATGTATACATTACCCTGATCGTCCGTAATAAGGTCTCCGGGAGTTTCAATCGGGACGTCAAGACCCATATACGTCGAGTCCACCGTCATAGCGGCTGTGTATGCATCAGGTGAATACAGCGCGTAGCCGTCCATGGAGTATGTATATGTCTGATACGCCGAGCTTGCGCTTACAGCCACCGTCGCGCAGGAGGCAATCATAATAAACGCGAATGCTATACACAATATTTTTGTGATTTTTTTCATTATGTTTTCCTCCGCAAATTAATCTTTCATACCGCTGGAGCCCATTGTCTCTATAATATTGGACTGCGATACGACAAATACAAGTATCGGCACCATCATCATGATAACCGTAGCGGCGGCCGACGCGCCCGCACGCTTTATACCTCCGGCAGTTATCTGAGTAATGGCATAGCTGAACGATTTCAGCTGTTCCGAATGGATATACATTGATGCGCCCGCGTTCCAAAGCGACTGGAACGAGTAGATTATAAGCGTCAGCCATGCCGGCTTGACCATCGGCATCGCAATCGTCCAGTATGTCTTAAGCTCGCTTGCGCCGTCAAGACGCGCCGACTCAAGCACGGTATCCGGGACGTTGGAATCCATGAACTGCTTCATAAGATAAAGTCCGAGTGTGGACGCCCATGCGGGGACTATAATAGCCCAGTACGTATCAAGCCAATGAAAAGCGGAGAATATAATAAATGATGTAATTGATGTCACAGTCGCGTTGAACATCAGCGAAAGCTGTACAAGCTGGAACATTCCGTTAGCGCCCGGGAATTTGATTTTTGCCAGAGTGTAAGCGGCAAGAGACGCTATGAACAGATGACCGAAAGTACCCGCCACAGAAGTGAATATCGTGTTGAATATATATCTTGAGAAAGGAACCCATGATTCATTCATAAGCGAGAACAGCGACTTGAAGTTGCTGAAAGTCGGACTCATGACATAAAATTTAGGGGGATACATCCAAAGCTCATCAAGAGGCTTCAGAGACTGCATAATTGTATACAGCATAGGCAAAAACATGAAGATTCCCAGAATTGTAAGAATAATGGTTATTCCCACGTCACCGCCTGCCGAACGCGCAAGTACGACTTTATGTTTTCTCGTTCTTAATTTTGCCATATTACGTACCTACCTTTGACAATATCTTCTTGACGATAGCGTTAGCGCCGACCATTATTACAAACAGCACCACGGCTATTGCCGATGAATAACCTATCTCATATCTCTGCCCGCCATAGTCTTCAAGATGGTGCATAATAGTATGCGCCGAATAGTTTACCGACGGGAATCCGCAAAGCGCCGTAACGATAGCTCCGTATCCGAACGCTCCGGTTATCGACATTACGGCTCCGAACATGAGCTGAGGCTTCATTGAAGGTAAGGTTATATAATACAACTCCTGCCATCTGTTCTTGATGCCGTCAACCGCGCCCGCCTCATACAGGGAAGCGTCAACTCCCTGCAGACCGGCGATAAATGAAAGAAACGCGGTTCCAAGGGAGGTCCACAGAGAGACCACAATGCACAAAGGCATAGCATATTCTTCTCTCTGGAACCAGTTTATTTCCTCATCAATAAGTCCCAACTCAAGCAATGTCGCGTTTACCCATCCGTACGAGTCTGCCGAAAACAAAGTTTGCCAAATAAGATATGCCTGACCGGAGATCGAAGGAGCGTAGAAGATAAGCGTGACCACAGCTCTGATTTTCGGGGGAAGTTCGTTGATAAACCAAGCCACCAAAAACGACAGCAAATATGACGCGGGACCCACGATAGCGGCAAATATAAATGTATTTTTACATGCAATCAGGAAGATGTCATCGTCAAAGAACAATGTTATGTAATTGTTAAGGAAGACGAAATCAGGCATTTCCAGCATATTGAAGTTTGTAAAGCTGATTATTATCGAAAGAATAACCGGGAAAACGGTAAATATCAGAAAAAGAATCATATACGGAGCGACCATAAGATACGCGACCTTATTCCGCTTCATCTCTTTCCATACCCACTGACCCATAGTCATGTCTTTACGAGCAACAGCTTGTTTTTCTGCTGTTTTCTTAGACATTTGCTCTCTCCTTATATAGATTATAGATCATTAAAACCTTTAGACAAATAAATCAATAAGTTGCCAGCGCGTCCGCCGCGTCCGAAAGCGCCTCCGCTATATAATACAGAAGTTCTTTCTCGCTGAGCTCTTCAATATCGGGACTGAGTCTGAGGTTTACTGCCGAATTTTCATCCGTCAGTCCCATAACTTTTTCCGACATGTTCCGCATTGTAACTATATCGTCACTTCTGATTGCCGAATGTACCTCGTCCACAATGGCTGAATTCGACGACCATTTTTCATTAAGCAGGTCGGCTGCCGCCTGTGCCTGATCAAGTCTCTTCTGAGCAAGCGTCTGACCCTGCTCCAGCGTTTCAAGTCCGAACTCTTCCCTCTTACGGGTAATTTCTTTATTGATTATATTAATGTAGGACAAAAGCGCGTCGGAGGGATCGGCGTTGTCATTATATGCCGAAAGGAACGCAAAGTTTGTATAACGCGCCAGAATATAAGCTCCGGGGTAGTTAGGCACCGCCGCAAGATTATTGAACTGAAGTCTTATCTGTTCATATTCATCTGTTGTCCAAGGCAGACTCTCAAGCGCATATCTGTTTGCCGTAGGATGCTTTGCGGAAGGACCGAGCACCGCTACCATTTCATTTGTATACTCTGTCTGACAATCGGCTCCTGTATACCATTTCATATATTCCCAAGCGCTGTCTTTCACATCCTCGGCGCCTCTAACCATTACAAGCGCGGTAACCGTCGATATGGAGCTGTTGTTTATATTTCCGTTTTCATCCACAATTCCGGGAAGCGGCACAAACTGCCACAATCCCTCTATTTCCGTTGCAAAGACCTTGAGCTGATTGTACAGGGTGGTATAATCGGCGATAATTATCGGCAACTCACCGGTTCTGAAACGGTTTGCGGCGTCATATGTGTACGGGAATTTATACATGGTAAACATGTTACACATCATCTCAAATGATGAAAGTCCCACGCTGGAGTCAAGATTTATTCTCATACCTTCATCGGCAAAGAGCTCACCGCCCATCTGATAAAGGAATATCCTGTACTCGGTTGTCAGACCTATTTCCATATTATGAGACTGAAGAACCGGTATGGCGGCTTTTACATCATCCCATGTCTTCGGAATTTCCAAATCAAGATCCGCGAGTATATCCGTACGGACGAACATCATCGGGAAAGACTGCGTTTCGGGCAGACCGTAATAATGCATCGTTCCGTCCGGGTCGTTTATTCCCAATACAAGCATAGCCGAGTCGGTAAACGAATCTGTAACTTCGTTAAAGTCATCGAACTCATCGACCGCAAGAATTGCTGAACGTATCGCGTAGTTTATCGTATCGTCCTGGCTCAGTCCGTGATATACATCGGGCCCCTGCCCGGCAAGAACCGACGGCAGCAAGGTACCGACAGCGACAAGCTTCAGATCCACGGACACGCCGGATTCGGGAGTAAAATCATTGTTTATGAGGTTCCTTGTAACCTGAGTCTGGTCACGTCCGGTAGCAAGCCATACCTCAATATTTTCGGTTGCGTTATCGCTGAGAGAACCCATGCTGTCATAATCTCTGAAGAAACTCCAGAAAAAGCTCTTTAACTCATGGAAAATCGAAACAAAGAAATTTGTGGTAGCCTTCGGCATCTCGGCCTCAGGAGATTGTATCATTATATAATCTATCTGCAACGGCTGAGTTCTGGCGTCGGAAAGGAAAGTTCCCAGAGTTCCGACATAGCTCTTGAGACGGGCAAGATTGCGGGCTATCTCATCCTCGTTCGTACCCATTTCCCTGAGAAGCGCAGCCACCTTCTGAAGCGTACCCACATTGGAAGATTTCTGCCCGGAAAATTCGGTAAGAATTTCCGCGACCGCCTCAAGCTCTCTTGCCTGAAGCACCATGTCTATAAGCGTATCGGGCATTATTCTCGAAAAGCCGTAATCACGGTATTTGTCGGGGTTGGCTCCGGTAAGCTGCATAATGGTAAGATAATCGTTGTTTATGCGATCGAGGCTGGTCTGCACACGGTTGATTATATCTCCCATTCTTCCCAAAGTGACCTCAAATTTAATCTCATATGTAACGCCGGCTTTAAAGAATATCTTATAGCTTTCTTCGGAGCTGCCGTTTGTCAGCGCCGTTACCTGCCATGAGTCGTCAAAACTGTACGCGATGGACTTTGCTTCTTCAAAAGGAACGCCGTTATAGTATCCTTCTTCTCCTTCTTCAAGACCTTCACTGTATATATACATAATCCGGTTGACATACATACCGTCAAGCACATTCTGTCTGAATCTCGTAACTATATCGTACAGTCCGTCTGAATCGACTTTAAACTTATACGATACCGTCTGACCCGCGGTCTGCCACTTTTCTCCGCCGATAGTATTGAGAACCGTTCTCGAAACATCCGCCGGGGATGTTGCCGCGGAGGATCTGTCCTCGACAGCATAAATTGTTTTGTCGCTGGTCGATGAAGTATATTCACTCTCAAGTTTAATCTGACTTGTTCCGTTGGGCTTTGAGGCATACTGAGCTATATATTCCTCATAGCTCGGAAGACTTTCGGAAGGACAGAGCTTTATGGACTTTATCGCCATAGGCTCGTTTTTGCCTTCAAGAGTAAGAATCACTTCTCCCTCTTCAAGCACAAATTCAAAAGCGGATGACACATAACCCGTCGAATCGCTCACGGTATATGTAGTCCATTCGGGAGACTGCACCGACTCCGGACGCAGCTCATTGTTTTCGACATCCAGCTTCATAAATCTCAGTCCGTATTTTGTGCAGAATTCCGAAATCGCCTGTGTCCACACGTCGGGATACTCAAAATAAAGTTTGCCATCGCTTTCGTAAGCGGTAAGCCCGGCGTTCTCTCCCTCAGCCTTTACCGTGGAAACGGCCGTATCTCCATTGTAGACCGCATCCTCGTAATCGTTGACCCAGTTCTTTACAAACGTAAGATAACGTGCCTCTTTAAAAGGAACATTGTTATTTATCTTAAGCACACGTTCAATTGACGCCGCCTTGCCCTCAACAGGGTAATACTCTATTACTATCGTGTATTTGGCGGTCGACGGCACGTTGATCTTCCAAGAAACCGTTCCCGAAGTCGGAGTATATATGGCCTGAACCCCGTCATACTCCTTGATGCTCCAATCGGCAGTAGTCTGGTCAAGCACCAAGTTGGACTCATCGGCGGCGTCTATGACAATTTCTTCCTCTGCCACCGGCACATCCGGGTATCTCGCGATATATTCTTCATAGGAAATCGCGTTCAGCAGCTCTTTTATTTCATCAAGAGTGCTGTCGGTTACCGATGATGTGTCGCTGTCTTCCGCCACGGTGTCTTCCGAGGCGGAATCCGCCGCAAAGACAGTCACCGAAAGACTACTCAACACAAACATCAAAGAAAGAAACAACGCCGTAAATCTTTGAAATTTCGTTTTCCTCATCTTCAAAACTTTTCCTCCTGCAAATTTTTTGCGACACAGCGCGGAAAATCACTGTATCCATTTAGGTTTTGCGCCCCGTCAACAGCCGCCCGCCGCGAATATCGCCCGCCGATCCCGGATAAATATCCGCAAGCATCCCGCTACGGATGCAGTGCCGCGGAACGCCGTAAAGACGGCTTCGACTGCGCATTTGCGTCTCCGCATTAATCGGTCAAAGTTCCGACAATGATTGACATGCCGCCACGGACAGACCTCCGCGTTTGCAAACCCGAGCGCCGTTAAGTTCCAACGGCGCGCCGTCTTAAACGCAGTGGCTTTCATCGGTTTTCTTCTATTTATTAAATGCAGGTCGAATACGAGCAGAACCTGCTTTAAAGTAGAAAAAAGCACTTTACAATGTCCAAGATGCCACACAGCAGCAACGGTATGCAAAGTATCCTAAATTTACTTTATTATAATACCACATCAAACCGGTTTTGTCAAGTATCAGAATGTTCACAAAGTTTTCACTTCCCACCTTCATGTGCGGTTTTGTAAATGTCACAAAATGTTCACACAATTTCATATTTTGATTTTTATCTGTGGGAAAAATCACTTATAAAAGCATTATGTGAATTTAATTCACCAATCTTTTGCGATATGACTTTCGGATTTGCTTTTCAGAATGCCATAATCGCATATTTTCTACATATACTTCGGTTTACAAATTGCAAAGTAAATTATATTTACCATTTCATTTTCTTGTTGAATTTATCAATAACATTCATCTGGCAAATCAAGGGTTTTCTTTTATGCTTTTTGCACAATTTCAGGGTCAAAATTTCTACGCATATACAAATTGCACAAAAATAAAAGATTGAACTCTTATTTTTATTTTTTAAATCGGAGTTCATATTTTCAGCCCAATTTATCAAAAAGTTATTTTCAAAACGCGCGTTATTATTGCCCGGGTTGAATTTGTAAGAATTATATGTTATAATATTTTATCACCTTCTGAAAGCGTCAGAAGCAAACCTTACAAAGGAGCGGATACATAATGAAACTTACCGCAAACACAGAGCCCGAAAAAGAAGAAAGCTCAGAATCCCAAAAAGAAAACCCGCATAGAACAAATTCCGCAAACGCAAACGCGCAAAATGTCAAAGAGGCAAAAGCCAAAGCATTAAATCCCATTCCCGCGCAGCCGTCCAGCAATATTTCAGCGGACGCCAATGAAATATACGTCAAAGCAAACCGGAGCACGGACGGTTTGCCCAAAATAAAATTAACCGTAAGCGAAAAAGCGGAAAAGTCCCTGAGAGGAGGACACGTCTGGGTTTACCGCGACGAGATCAAGGACATCTGCGGCGATTTCGAAAACGGAGACATCGCGGACGTATATTCGCAGAATGCCAAATATCTCGGCTCAGGATTTCTCAATCTCAATTCAAAAATCGCGGTCCGTATCATTTCAAAAAACCGAAATGATCGCTTTACACCGGAATTCTGGAAAAGGCGAATAAGATATTCGGTTTCTTACCGGAAAGCGGTAATGAACGATGAGGATTTTAAATGCTGCCGGCTGATTTTCGGAGAAGCGGACACGTTTCCGGGGCTTGTCGTTGACCGCTACAACGATATACTGTCGGTTCAGGTTACCTCTCTCGGAATCGAAAAAATAAAGGACATAATATTCCCCGCCCTCATTAATGTGCTCAGAGACGAATTCGGGGTGTATATCAGGGCAATCTATGAGAGAAACGACCTGAATATCAGAACACTCGAGGGAATGAAAGAATACAAATCGTTTTACAGTTCGCCCTCATCCGAGATAAAGCTTGCGAACGACCCGGACGGTATAACCATCATAAAAGAAAATAACATTATGTATGAGGTCGACTATATAAACGGGCAAAAAACGGGATTTTTTCTGGATCAGAAATACAACCGGGCAGCCATTCAAAACATAGCCAAGGACAAGCAGGTCCTCGATTGTTTTACTCACACCGGTTCATTCGGACTTAACGCCGCGTTCGCGGGCGCCGAGCATGTAACAAGCGTCGATATATCTGCAAGCGCGCTGGAAACCGCGCGAAAAAACGCCGCGTTAAATCATCTTGAAGATAAAATAACATATGTACAGTCGGACGTATTTGATTTTCTCGATAATTTAATCAAAAACAAAGAAAGCAGGTACAATTTTGTAATACTCGACCCTCCTCCCTTCGCAAAAAGCAGAAGTATTTTGAGAAACGCGATCAAAGGCTATCGGGAATTAAACCGGAAAGCCATGCAGATACTGCCCAGAGGCGGATATCTCGCCACCTGCTCATGCTCGCATTTCATGACAGATGCATATTTCAGACAAATGCTGCATAATGCCGCGTCCGACGCGAGTGTTTCCCTGCGTCAGGTTGACGCGCGCGCTCAGTCGCCGGACCACCCGATTTTATGGAATGTACCCGAGACAAATTATCTTAAATTTTATATTTTTCAAATCGTTTAAATCGGCCATTGCAACAATAAATTGATTTTTAAATTTATTATTAATATTTTTTACCGATACCGAGTCCGTATAATTCGGCTTAAACAAATCTTAATTTTTACATATATTGATTTTTAAAAATATTCGGTATATAATAAAATCATCATCCGGCGAAATTCAAACGCAAGCAGTGCCGAATGTTGTCTTTTCAATAAAGCAGCCGCGGGTTAAAAATCCGCATATCAATGAATTTAAAGACAAAAATCGAATAAGCCACATGCGGCTATTGCCGCAAGGATATCAAAGAAAGGACAATTATGTACAATATACTGATATGCGATGACGAACGTGATATAGTAAGATCTTTGGAAATTTATTTAAAAGCGGAAAACTACAACACATTCTGCGCTTATAACGGAAAAGAAGCGCTTGAAATCGTATCGCAAAACGATATCCATCTCGTATTAATGGATATCATGATGCCGGAAACCGACGGCATCTCCGCAATGATAGAGCTCAGAAAAAGCACAAATATACCGGTCATATTATTGACCGCAAAAAGTGAGGACAGCGATAAAATTCTGGGGCTTAACGTCGGCGCCGACGATTATATAACCAAGCCCTTCAATCCCGTCGAGCTTCTGGCAAGAGTGCGTTCCTGTCTGCGCAGATATATGCAGCTCGGAGGCGGAACGCTCAAAACCGCACAGATAACCATTGGTGAAATAACCCTTGACGACAATGAAAAAAGCGTTACGGTGGGAAACGAGCCGGTAAGTCTGACGCCTACCGAGTTCGAGATTCTTAAGCTTTTTATGACCAATCCGGGAAAGGTTTTTTCGCCGAAGGAAATTTACAAGCAGGTCTGGAACGACCTGCCGTACGGCTCCGAGGGAACTGTAGCCGTTCACATAAGACACCTCCGCGAAAAAATCGAGATAAACCCCGCCGACCCAAGATACCTCAAGGTAGTATGGGGACAGGGATATAAGATGGACAATACAAAATAAAATTTTCCGACTATATAGACCCTTTTATAATTCCGTAAATCAATTGCAAAGAGG
>CASEEB010000101.1 GCA_949286815.1 uncultured Eubacteriales bacterium
GCGTCGGCAAAGCTTATGCTTCTTCCGTCCATGATATTTGTGTCGACATAAACGGGATACACCGGGTCGGGAATCAGTACGCGGTTTTCTTTGCCGAATATATCGAGGATATTTCCAAGGTCGCTTTTCGCCCCGTCCGAAACAAATATTTCGTCCTCGTCGAGGTGTATTTTTCTTTTGGCGTAGTATGACTGTATTTTTTGACGCAGAAAATCATACCCCTGTTCGGGACCGTATCCGTGAAAGGTTTCGGCTTTTCCCATCTCTGACACAGCCTCGGTCATGGCGCGTATTGCCTCGTCGCAGAGCGGAAGCGTCACGTCCCCTATGCCCATTTTTATAATATCGGCGCCCGGATTGCGCGCGGAAAATTCGGAAATTTTTCTTGATATCTCCGAAAACAGGTAATTTTCGTTTAGATTTCCGTAATTTTTATTAATATAAACCATAAGTTCAGTCCTCTCAGCTTTTTATTGTGTTTTATGTGTTATTGCGTAAATTCGCTTATATCCACCGTTCCCTCAAAGGCAAAATCCGCGCCTCCGGTCATATAAACAGTGCCGTCGTCGGTATATCTTACGGTTAATTGTCCGCCCTTTAATATTACATTTATATCGTCGTTTCTGGGGCAGATGTTGTTTTCGACTGCGGCGACCGCCGCGGCGCAGGCTCCCGTTCCGCAGGCAAGCGTTTCTCCGCTGCCTCTTTCCCAGACACGCATTTTCAGAGTTTTTCGGTCGAGTACCTGAATAAATTCTGTATTTATACGCTGCGGGAAGAGCGGATAGTTTTCAAATTTCGGTCCGATTGCGCAAAGGTCAAGTTTGTCGGGGTCGTCTCCGAAAATGACGCAGTGCGGGTTTCCCATGGAAACGCATGTGATGTGGTAATCCTTGCCATCCAGCTGTATTTTATAATTCACTGCTTTGTCAGCGTTTATATCGACCGGTATCTTTGACGGGGTAAGTTCCGCTTTCCCCATATTGACTTGCGCCTTTGTAACCTTTCCGTTTTCGATAAACAGCGTAAGGGTTTTAATCCCGCTTTGGGTTTCTATCGTGAGGGTGTTTTTGTCAAGCCCTTTTTTGTCATGGAGATATTTTCCCACACAGCGGATGGCGTTGCCGCACATTTTGCCCTCGCTTCCGTCGGCATTGAACATTCTCATCTTGGCGTCGGCGATATCCGACGGACAGATGAGCACAAGCCCGTCGCTTCCGATGCTGAAATGACGCCTTGAAAGTCCGACTGCCAAATTTTCGGGACAATCGATTTTTTGTTCAAAACAGTCGATGTAAATATAGTCGTTTCCGCAGCCGTGCATTTTTGTAAAATTTATTCTTTGTTCGGTTTGCTGTTCTCTGCTCATTGTGTTTCTCCTTGCTTTTTGTGTGGCGAACAGGCGGTTTGGTTTTTCGTGTTTTCCGAAATTTTCTGCTCAAAACGGTTTTTGTACGGCTTGTCGGGTATGGAAGTCGGATAATTCCCGCTGAAACATGCCGTGCACAGACCTGTTTTGCCGCCAAGCTTTTGCGCTCCCTCAAGGCTTAGGTATCCGAGACTGTCGGCGCCTATGATTCGGGCGGTTTCTTCAACCGTATGATGGCAGGCAATCAGCGCGTCCTCGGAGTCTATATCAGTGCCGTAAAAGCAGGGATGCTTAAAGGGTGGGGAAGAGACGCGCATGTGTACCTCCTTGGCGCCCGCGTCACGAAGAAGCCTGACTATTCTTCCGCTTGTGGTGCCGCGGACTATGGAATCGTCAATAAGCACTACTTTCTTTCCGCTGACGGTGCTGGTTATGGGATTGAGCTTTATTCTCACTTTATTTTCCCTTTCGCCCTGACCGGGGGAAATAAATGTTCTGGCTATATATCTGTTTTTTACAAAACCCATGCTGTAGGGAATACCCGATTCCTCCGAATAGCCGAGCGCCGCGTCAAGCCCCGAGTCGGGTACGCCGACTACCACATCCGCGTCTGCGGGATGCTCCTTCGCGAGAATTCTGCCCGCGAGCTTTCTCGACTGATGAACCGAGACGCCGTCTATTTCAGAGTCGGAACGCGCGAAATAAATGTATTCAAAAACGCAGAGAGTATGCGGACTTTTGCCGCAGTGATCTGTAATCGAATGTACCCCGCTGTCGGAAAAAACCACTATTTCCCCGGGTTGAATGTCGCGTATAAATGAAGCTCCCACAGCGTTGAGCGCGCAGCTTTCCGAAGCTATGCAATAGCAGCCGTCTTCTGTTTTCCCGTAGCAAAGAGGTCTGAATCCGTTGGGGTCTCTGGTCGCGATCAATTTCTGCGGAGACATTATAACTAAAGAATACGCGCCCATCACAGTATTCATGGCGGAGTTCAGAGCGTCCTCTATAGTGGGATGCGTAAGTCTCTCCCGCGTTATAATATACGCTATTGTTTCGGTGTCGCTTGTCGTATGAAAGATAGAACCCTTGAGCTCAAGCTCTGTGCGAAGAGACGCCGCGTTTGTCAGATTCCCGTTGTGGGCTATGGCAAGCGAGCCCTTTATGTGGCGCACCTCAATTGGCTGGCAATTGGCGCGGATTGTCGCCCCGGTCGTGCCGTACCGGACATGTCCGATTGCAATATTGCCCTGTCCGAGCGTATTTAATTTTTCGGGGGTAAACACCTCGCTCACAAGCCCCAGATCCTTAACCGATGTGAATACGCCGTCATCGTTCACTACAATTCCGCAGCTTTCCTGCCCCCTGTGCTGAAGCGCGAACAGCCCGAAGTACGCTTTTTTTGCCACGTCCGTTTTTCTCGGGGAATAATAACCGAACACACCGCATTCCTCGTGTATACTCAAAATTTTCTCACCATGCCTTTCTATGCCTTTTATTCGTCACATAAGACTTGAATTGACAGCCAAAGCTATATTTTATGTAACATACTGAAAATTATAAAAGTTTCCCCGCTTTTTTCAGAGCCGAGGACACAAGTCCGCAAAACAGCGGGTGAGGCTTGTTGGGACGGCTTTTGAATTCGGGATGAAATTGCACGCCTATGTAAAAATCGTTTTCCGGTATCTCAACAGTTTCCACGATGTATCCGTCGGGTGAGGTGCCGCTTACCACGAGTCCCGCGTCAATAAGTGCTTTGCGAAAATCATTGTTGAACTCATAACGGTGGCGGTGTCTTTCGGATATTTCGGTTTTGCCGTACGCGCGGTACATTTGGGTGTCTGTCATGATCCTGCAAGGATATGCGCCCAGACGCAGAGTGCCTCCTTTGTCAATATCTTCGTGCTGATCGGGCAGAAAATCAATGACTTTGTGCTTTGATTCGGGGTCAAATTCACGTGAGTTCGCGTCAGTCATTCCCGCTACATATCTCGCGAACGCTATTACCGCCACCTGCATTCCGAGACATATGCCGAGATAGGGAATGTTGTGTGCGCGGCAGAAGTCTGCCGTAATTATTTTGCCCTCTATGCCTCGGTTGCCGAAACCTCCGGGAACAAGAATTCCGGAGCATTCACCAAGCATGGTTTCAACATTTTCTTCATCAATGGTTTCGGAATCTATCCACTTGATGCTGACATGAGTTCCGTATGCATAACCCGCATGGCTTAATGCCTCGGCCACCGACAGATAGGCGTCGTGAAGCTGTACGTATTTGCCTACAAGTCCGATGGTTACGGTTTTGTCGCGGTTTTGAATTTGTTTCAGCATTTCATTCCATTCGCTCAGGTCGATATCCGGAGCGTTGATTCCCAATTCCCGGCACACGATGGAGGAAAAGTTGCTTTTTTCAAGCATTACCGGCGCCTCATACAGTACTGGCAATGTTATGTTTTCGATTACACAGTCGGGCTTTACGTTGCAGAACATGGATATTTTGTCAAATATCGATCTTTCGATGTGCCGGTCGCAGCGCAGAATTATTATATTCGGATTTATGCCCATGCCCTGAAGCTCTTTTACCGAGTGTTGAGTGGGTTTGGATTTGTGTTCGTTTGATCCGCTCAGAAACGGCACCAGAGTTACGTGAATAAACAGGCTGTTCTCTTTTCCGACCTCAAGCGATATCTGACGCACAGCCTCCAAAAACGGCTGGGATTCTATGTCTCCTATAGTACCGCCTATCTCGGTTATCACCACGTCGGCGTCGGTTTTGCGTCCCAAGGAATATACAAATTCCTTTATCTCGTTGGTGACGTGGGGAATTACCTGAACCGTCGAGCCGAGATATTCTCCGCGGCGCTCTTTGTTAAGCACGTTCCAATAAACCTTGCCGGTGGTCAGATTGGAAAACTTGTTGAGATTTTCGTCTATAAACCTTTCATAATGCCCCAGATCAAGATCGGTCTCCGCGCCGTCCTCCGTGACATAGACCTCTCCGTGCTGATATGGACTCATTGTTCCGGGGTCCACATTGATGTACGGGTCGAGTTTCTGAGCCGCGACTTTAAGACCTCTCGCTTTGAGCAGTCTGCCCAACGAGGCGGCGGTTATGCCTTTGCCGAGTCCGGAAACCACGCCTCCGGTTACAAAAATATATTTTTTGTTTCTCATTGAAATCACCGTGCCGTGCGGTTCCGGCGTTATACCGTAAAGAAAAATACAGCCGCTTTATTTGTACTTTCCGTTAAAAAATTTCGTCTGATTTTTTGTGAAACCGAAAAAGGCGTCGGCAAACTCGTCTGTCCAAAGTTTTGCCGGACGCCATTGTCCGTTATCTTTACATACATGTTTATTCTTTGTTCGGCTTTAAACAATTTCCGCGATTACTTTTCATATGTAAATATGATTTGACCGGCTATCTCACGGCGAGAGATTCTTTGATCCATCGCCTGCTTTTCAATATAATAGTGAGCGTCTTTTTCGGACATTCCGAGGTTTTCGATAAGCAGCCATTTCGCTCGGTTGATAAGGCGGATATCGGTCATTTTTTCCTGAAGGGTTTTGTTTTTCTGCTCCATTTTGCGCAGTCTTGCATTCATCGCAGTCAATAATTTCACCGCCGCGTAAAGCGCCTGACGGTGAGCGGGTTTCGCCATGGTTAAAACGCCGCTGTCTTCGGTCTGATATGATATTTGCTCGTAAGAATCGTTTTTCACAAGCAGCAATACTCCCGCAAGACCGTCGGCAAGATCCGTGGCGAAATCAACCCCGAACTCGTCAGCCAACGGTGTATTTACAATAATAATATCAAACTCGGAGGACAAAAGCATACGTTTGGCTTCCGAGGCGCTTGTCACATGCGCAATTGGGGCATATTGTCCGCCTGGCAGAATCTCCTTAAAACAGTCATACAGCTGCCTGCTTGCGGAGACTATAAGCACGCTGTGTCTCGGTTTTCCGGAGGTCATAATCAAGCACCTCCGTCTTACTCAAAGCGGAAAGGAAGAATATTCTGTATCCACTCGCTCGATTTTGCCGTCAATTCCGCTTCCGCAAGGCTTTCCGGCAAGCTGCCGAATGCGTCGGAAACGGATTTATCGGCGTTTTGCAGATTTATATTTACCGGCTGCGGCGGCGTGAGATTTTTTTGTATTCCGTCAAGACCGGCGTAAATCAGCAAGGCGTACGCAATATAAGGATTGGTCATGGGGTCGGGAGAACGAAGCTCTATGCGTTCATGTTCTCCCCTAATGGGTGGAATACGGATAAGCTGGGATCTGTTTTCCGGCGACCATGTGATGTATTTGGGGGCTTTGTTTTCACCGAGTCGCTTGTACGAATCCTCTGCGGGATTGAGAAAATAAGTCATTTCCCTGATATGCTCTATAATACCCGCCAAAAAGGGCATGGTTACATTTTTTCCGTAAAGGCTTTTTACCGACAGGTTGATATGCAGTCCGTTTCCGCTTTCCCCCTCAAGCGGTTTCGGTGAAAAATCCGCGTACAGACCGTTATGTTGGGCAGTGGTTTTTACGACCGTTATAAAGTTCATGTCGTTGTCCGCCGTTCTCAGCGCGTCACTGTATCTGAAAACTATTTCGTTTTGTCCCGGACCTTCTTTATGACGCGAGCTTTCGGTCTGGATTCCCATGTCAAGCAGAGTAAGGCAGATTTCACGGCGTACATTTTCTCCCTTATCTTCGGGCGCCACGTCAAGATATCCCGCATGGTCAAACGGAATTTTTGTGGGGTTTCCGTTTTCATCCAATTTAAACAGATAAAATTCATATTCCGAGCCTATCTGCACTGATATTCCG
>CASEEB010000102.1 GCA_949286815.1 uncultured Eubacteriales bacterium
TTGTGTGGAGAATTTTCGGCGGCAAGGGAGGATATTGAAGTATTTTTACCGGAGCAACTTTTAAAACATAAGATACATAAGTTTTATTTTAAAAACACGGGAATTTTCGCAAGGATATTCCCGTGTTTTTTATTTGTTTTATTCTGTTATATAGAATCTTAATATTTTTTAACTATTTATAACTTGACAAAAGGTGTTGATTTTGTTACAATATATTGTAATTATATGATTTTGATGCGATTGGAACCGACGCTGCGCAAAAGGTGTGGAACCTATTGTGAAAACATCCGGATTTTTGCTTAAAGTGCCTTTGAACAGCGTTCTGAAGACAGGAGATTGCCGATGACAAATAGGGAAAGATTTCTTGAAATATACCGTTCACAGATTACACGAGAGGGCGCGGACAAGTTGCTGTCCTATCTTTGCTCGGAAAACTGCGATTTTTTCACGGCTCCGGCGAGTACAAGGTATCACGGCGCGTATGAGGGCGGTTTGCTCGAACACAGTCTTAATGTTTACGACTGCCTTTGCGACATAATGAAAAGACCAAGGCTCAAGGATATGTATCAGATAGAGTACAGCAATGAAAGCATTGCCATCTCGGCGTTGCTTCACGATATCTGCAAGACGAATTTTTACAAAGTCAGCTACAGAAACGCGAAGAATCCGGAGGGTAAGTGGGAGAGCGTTCCGTATTATACCATTGAGGACAGTCTGCCGTACGGTCACGGCGAAAAATCGGTTTACATAATATCGGGATATATGAAGCTTACGCGCGACGAGGCGTTTGCCATAAGATATCATATGGGTTTTTCGACAAATGATGACCCGGGTAATGTCGGAAAGGCGCTTGAGATGTTTCCGCTGGCATTCTTTTTGAACTGCGCGGATACCGAGGCGGCCTATTTTATGGAAGGCTCGGGAAAAAAGACATAATTTCTGAGTAAGTACGATAGATTTAAGATAATAATAGTTTTGATAAATTATTGAGAACGGAGATAAAGCCATGTCATTGTATCCTACTCCCCATATAGACGCATCCCCGGAGGACATTGCCAAAACGGTTCTTATGCCGGGAGACCCTTTGCGGTCGGAATTTATCGCGAAAAATTATCTTGACTCTCCTGTGCTGTTCAACAACGTAAGGGGAGTGCAGGGATATACCGGTAAATACAGAGGCGTTCCGGTTTCGGTTATGGCAAGCGGAATGGGAATGCCCTCTATAGGCATATACAGTTACGAATTGTACAATTATTTCGGAGTTGAAAATATAATCAGAGTAGGCTCCGCCGGGGCCATGCAGGAAAATATTCGTTTAAGGGATATTGTGATGGGCATGGGAGCCTGTACCGAATCGGGGTTTGTAAATCAGTATCATTTGCCCGGAGTGTTTTCTCCGATAGCGGATTTCAGACTGTTGTGCGCGGCTGTGGAACAGGCGAAAAAGCTCGGGGTTAATTACCATGTCGGAAATCTGCTGTCTTCCGACCATTTTTACTATGACGACCCCGAGGATAATGTTAAGTGGAGAAAAATGCAGGTTATGGCTGTTGAGATGGAGGCAGCCGCGCTTTATATGAACGCGGCGAGAGCCGGCAAATGTGCTCTTGCCATATGTACGGTTTCGGATCATCTCATAAGCCACGAGGCACTGACGACAGGCGAAAGGCAGACCTCATTTAATCAGATGATTGAGGTGGCGCTCAATACAGTGTATAGTTTATACGGCGGGTCTTGATATTTAAATTCGCATAAAACGATAAACTGTCATAAAGTTTGTTGTCTTAATACCCAAATTAATTTGAATATTCGCCGGCTTGCGTTACCGTGAGTTGCCGCCGCGGTTGCGTACATCTGATTGTCGGAGTCGCGCGGGGAGTTTAGTTATTCTGAGGTGGTATTATATTATGAATGAAGAAATCAGACTTATGCTTGTGTCGGAAGCCGAAAAAATGCGTAAGGCGGCATACGCTCCGTATTCCGGTTTCTCCGTTGGGGCTGCGCTGTTGTGTAAAAACGGGAATATTTATAAGGGCGTTAATATTGAAAATTCTTCATTCGGCGCCGGAATATGCGCGGAGCGGAGCGCTTTCTGCGCGGCAATCTCCGCCGGAGAACAGGATTTTGAGGCTATCGCCGTGGCAGGGGGAAAATCCTTCGGTAAGCTGACGGATTACTGTCCGCCGTGCGGAATCTGCAGGCAGTTTATGACTGAATTCTGCGGAGGCGACTTTAAAATAATTCTCTCGGACGGGAAAAATATAAAGGAATTTGATCTGAGTTTTTTGGTGCCTGTCGGTTTTGATAAAAACAGATTCGGTATATGAAGTTGTTCAAAAAGCTTTTCCCGGTGCCTCAGTTTTGCTTTCTTACACTTTTATATTCGTCATAGAATCTGTAATAAGGACAGCGGTGAGTATTTTTATTTAAAAAGTCTGCCATTTCGTCTTCATCGAGTGCGACATTGCAGATATAGTCGCCGTAATCGTCGTCGTAGCCGTAAAATTCACAGCTTTCGCAGGTACAGGTGTTTTTGTTGTTTGACATGTTTTTTCTCCGTTTGTAATTTGCTTTAATTATATCATTTTTATGCTGTCCGGTCAAGTATGTTTGGGAAGATACCGGAAAATAACGCTGACAGGATGTCTTGAAATATTGTAAATGAAAGGCAAGGTATTGAAATTGAGTGTGGTCGGAAAATCAGGATTAAATATTAAAAGATTGATAGTGTGCATAATTATTTTGTCGGGCGTTATGGCTATACAGCTTTATTTGTATTGCACTTTTTTCCAGGATATTTATGCGAAACTTGAGGAATCCGAAAATTCCATGACTAATTTTAAATGGCTGCTGGAGCATATTGTATATCTGATTCCGGTTGCGTCTGTCGCTCTTTTTCAGATGATTGCCTATTCGGGCGACGATATGGGCGGCGCGTATTCCGCAAAACACAGGGAACAGGCTGTCGAGGCGGTGTTTGTAATGCTGTTTACATTTTTGATAATGCTGCCGTTTGTAATTATAAAGAGCAAAACGGGAGAGGCGCCCGACGCGGAGAAATTACAGGAGACTCAGAGCCTGATTGATATGACGACGATGTGGTTTGCGTATCAGTTTATTCCGTTTCTGATATTGATAATGTATCACAGCGTCAAAGGACATTCCGTGACAAACCCCGGGGAACAGACAGATGTGAAAGCGGTCTGATACATGTAAATGAGGTGATATGAATATATGAAAATACCGTTGAGACTTATTTCCTTTTTTACTTCATCGCTTATATTAATGCTGCTTGTATGCGGTTGTGTGGCTGCTCCGGATAAAAACGGCGGAGATGAAAATCTGAGTGAAGAGGAAGAGACTTTCACCCCCGCTCCCGATGAGGCGCTTGACCCGGAAATTCAGGCTGAATATGATAAATATAAAGAGAACGCGGGGCTGGCTTTCGGGACATACTCTCCCGCGAGCGCTTCGGATTTTGAGTACAGCGGCGAGGACGGAATTATAACGATATTAAAATATAAGGGCGGCGAGCGGGTCGTTGTGATTCCGGAGGAAATTGACGGGAAAACCGTGTCCGGGATTGAAGAAGGGGCTTTCTCGGACAGCACCGTGCGCGCGGTTTATGTGCCGGACAGTGTGGTTTTTATCGGCAGGGGAGCTTTTGAAAATTGCGACAGTCTTACCACCCTCAGACTGCCGATAATGGGGGACGGCGCGGAAAATACAAATTGCGGATATATATTCGGGGCTTTGACGTCGGACAGCAATACAGTGGCGGTGCCGGCGTCTCTTGAAATGATAATTTTCGGTGAGAATGTTACCGAAGTCGAAGACAACGCGATGTCGGGATTTAAGAGTCTTAAGGCGGTTGTTTTTACCGATAAGCTTGTGAAAATCGGTCAGTTTGCCTTTTACGAAAATGAAGAGCTTTTATATGTTGACCTCGGTTCGTCTGTTAAAGAGGTAGGTGAATATGCGTTTGCGGATTGCGGGTCTGCCGTCAGGATAGAGCTTAGTGAGTCATGCGAAAAAATCGGTCTCGGCGCTTTTCTGAACTGTGAGTCACTGAAATATCTGACGCTGCCTTTTGTTGGAGGCAGCAATAACGAGAACACATTTTTCGGATATATTTTCGGCGCTGAGAATTATGAGTGGAATGATAATTTTGTCCCCGGATCCTTGAGCGATCTTACGTTGCTTGACACCTGTACCGAAATTTCGGATATGGCGTTTTCCGATTGTACGGGGCTTGTGAATGTGACCTTGCCGGAAAATCTGACTGAAATTGGAATCAGGGCATTTTACAACTGTTACTCAATACGAAGTATAAATATTCCGGATTCAGTGGAAAAAATCGGCAATGACGCGTTTTTTCAATGCAGAACTCTCGCTTCCGTCGAATTCGGAGAAGGCTCGGTCTTGAGAGAAATTGGCAAACAGGCGTTTTACGGGTGCGAGTCTCTCAAAAGTATCGTACTGCCGGACAGTGTTACGGTTATCAACGCTTCTTCCTTTTTCGGTTGCAAATCCCTTGAAAGTGTCAGATTCAGTAATGTTCAGAGTATTGGCGAGGACGCGTTCGGAGGATGCGTATCCCTTAAGGAAGCGGACGCTATAGACGAGGAAAAAATTGAAGAGGGTAATTATTATTACACCTCGGTTATGAAATAATTTAAATCAAGAGGTTACAGATATGTCGAATTACAAAATTGATACCAAATGCATACAGTCGGGATATGTTCCCGAGAACGGGCAGCCCAGAGTATTGCCGATTTATCAGAGCACAACTTACAGATATACAGACGCGGACAACCTTGGCGATTTGTTTGACCTGAAGGTAGAAGGTCATATGTATTCGAGAATTTCAAATCCCACACTTGCATGTGTCGAGGATAAGATAGCCGACCTTGAGGGAGGCACCGGAGCTATGCTGGTTTCTTCGGGGCAGTCGGCAAACCTCTGCGCTGTGCTCAATATTACGTCGGCGGGTCAGAACATTGTGGCGCTGTCGGAAATTTACGGCGGAACCGTCAATCTTTTCGCCGTAAGCTTAAAGAAGATGGGAATAGAGACAAGATTTGCCACCGAAGATATGAGCGATGAGGAAATTGACGCGTTGTTTGATGAAAACACAAGGCTTTTGTTCGGAGAAACAATCGCCAATCCCGCGCTCAGGGTGCTCGATATAGAAAGATTCGCGAAAATCGCTCATAGGCATAATGTCCCGCTTGTGGTTGACAATACTTTTCCCACACCGGTGCTGTGCCGTCCTTTTGAGTTCGGAGCGGATATAGTAACGCACTCCACGACAAAATATATGGACGGTCATGCCACGGTACTCGGCGGGGTCATTGTGGACGGCGGTCGGTTTGACTGGACAGCGGGAGGTAAATATCCTGAGCTTACCACTCCGGACGAATCTTATCACGGCGTGGTGTATACGGAACAGTTCGGAAATAAAACAGCGTATATCACAAAGGCAAGAGTTCAGCTTCTGCGCGATTTCGGCTGTACAATGTCTCCTATGGCGGCGTTTATACTGAATCTCGGTCTTGAAACGCTTTCATTGAGAATGGAAAAGCACTGCCAGAACGCGCTTAAAGTGGCAAAGTACCTTAAGACCAATCCTCATGTCTCATGGATAAGTTACCCGGGACTTGAAGATGACAGTCAGTACCTGCTCGCCAAAAAATATCTGCCTGACGGATGCTGCGGAGTAATATCCTTTGGAGTTAAGGGCGGAAGGGAAAAAGCGGTTAAATTCATGAACGGACTGAAGCTTGCACAGATAGTCGTTCATGTAGCGGATGCCCGTACCTCGGTTTTGCATCCCGCGAGTACGACTCACCGCCAGCTTACCGACGAACAGCTCGTGGCAAGCGGCGTGCTTCCCGAACAGGTCAGACTTTCGGTGGGAATAGAAAATCCGGACGATATTATATCTGACATAGCTCAGGCTCTTGAGCTGTAAAAAATTTTGCCGATATTTTGTCGGCAGACAGCGTTTTACAATTTTATTTATCGGAGTAGAATAATGCCTATTAAAATACCAAATCTGCTTCCGGCAACACATATCTTGCAGCAGGAAAATATATTCGTAATGACTGAAACAAGGGCGATAACCCAGGATATTCGCCCTTTAAATATTCTTATGCTTAATCTTATGCCGCAAAAGATAGTGACTGAGACGCAGATCGCAAGACTTATCGGAAATACGCCTTTGCAGGTCGAACTCGAGCTGTTGCAGACCGCTACTCATAAATCAACCCATACCTCGGAAGAACATATGCTGGCGTTTTACAAAACTTTTGACAGTGTAAAAGACAGAAAGTTCGACGGACTTATCATTACCGGCGCTCCGGTGGAGCATCTTGATTTTGAAGAAGTGGAATATTGGGACGAACTGTGTCGGATAATGGAGTGGAGCAAGACCCATGTCACTTCGACCTTGCACATATGTTGGGGGGCGCAGGCGGGACTGTATTACCATTTCGGAATACCCAAGCAGAGGCTTGACAAAAAGCTTTTCGGAATTTTCGAGCATACTCTTGACTACAACAAGTCAATACTTTTCAGGGGATTTGACGACATATTTATGGTTCCGCATTCAAGATATACGACCTGCAGCCGGGAGGATATAGAGTCGGTCGGCAGTATAAAGATTCTTGCGTCGTCAAAGGATGCGGGCGTATATGCGTGCATGACAAAGCACGGCAGACAGATTTTTGTGACCGGACACCCGGAGTATGACAGGGACACGCTGAAAAATGAATATCTGAGAGACAAAGCCCAGGGTCTGGATACTGATTTGCCCAAGAATTATTTTCCTGATGATGACCCGGAAAAAGAGCCGGTTGTCACATGGCGCTCAAGCGCTAATCTTATGTATTATAATTGGCTGAATTATTTTGTTTACCAGACGACCCCGTATGATATCAATACAATAAGCTGAAAGACTTTGGAGCCCGGTATGTAAAAAGTTTTTCAATATTAAAGTTTTATGCCGGGAAATGTCTTTGAAAGGCAAGGTAATAAATTAAGTGAAAAAGAAAAGCAAAATAGTTCTGATATTGATATTGATTTTGGCTGTTTTGTGCGCTTCGGCGGTAGCATTGTTGGCAAGTTATCATAAGATATATATGTTTGTTGAAGAAAAAGGGTTATTTTGCGATACGGTTGATGTTGATATTGCTCAAAACATAGAAAGCGAGCGGATTTCCCTTGAGTCGGTGCTGTCCGACGAACGCTTTACAGTCAATCAGAGTCTGATGCTCGTCAACACAATTTATATGCTGCCACAGGATTTTGAGGCCGAAGTATCCGAATATAAGGATACAACAGTTTTTATGAATGACTGCATAATGTCGGCTTATGAGAAGTTGTCACGCGCGGTTCTGGAGAAAACGGGCAATAAACTATATGTGTCAAGCAGTGTAAGAGACAGAGAGGAGCAACAGGCGCTTTATTTGGAAGACCCGCTGACGGCGACGGTCCCCGGAGCAAGCGAACATGAAACCGGATTGTCTCTTGATGTCTACGTCGCGAGATTTTCGGGAGACGGGTTTCTCCGCTCAAAATCAGGCAGATTTGTTAATTCTCACTGCTGGGAATACGGCTTTATTATAAGATATCCCTCATACGGCGAAACT
>CASEEB010000103.1 GCA_949286815.1 uncultured Eubacteriales bacterium
GGGTGTTGTGTAACACCATATTTTGTAATCATCATAAAGATTTGTTGTAGTAACACAAATTCCGCCTGATGCGTAACCAAATAAGTAGTAATCATCGTTGCCAACATTTTGAATATAAAATTGATTATTTCCACCCGCAGACACAAATTTCCATAAATATAAATTTGTTAATGTAGACGGCAGATTTCTTAATTCAAGTTCGCATTCACTTTGATTTGAAATAATTTTTGGATACAAAACTTTATTTGAATTTCTTGACGGTCTTATTGTAAAATACTGATGAGAAGCGTCATTATATATAAATTCCCATTCGTAATCTATTAAATCCGATGTTGATGTCAATGATATAGCACCAACTTCGTATTTACTATTGGAATTCAAGTAATATCCTGATCCATAATTGCACCAATATGTTGCTCCGCCACCTATAATATCTTTATTGGATATTGATTCGTATGTTTCATATTGTGAGATTAATTTTTCATTGTTATATTGTAAACCTTTATATTGACTAATATCATTATTTGCCGAAGCAAACAACATATTGCCAATTGTAGAAATAAAAATTGATACGGTCAATAAGTAGATTATTATAATTTTAAAATTCTTTTTTTGCATTATATTAAGCTTATCTTTCATTTTCATGATATTTTTCTCCTTAAAAATATAAATTAAAAATTTAATTTTCTTTAAGTTTTAGAACATTACGCAACAGTGCTCTAACATCATCACATTATAATTATATCACAAATTTCAGATCAGTCAAGTATCTTTACACAATCAGTTAAAGTTCCGCTTTTTTCACAATCCGCATACGTCAATTTTGTACAAATTAACCTATACAACAAAAAAACCGCAAACTCTGTCTTAAGCAAATTCCGCTAAAACAGCATTTACGGTTTCTTTTATTGATTATTAATTTATTTAACTTTTTATACTTCCGCTTTTTTTATTCTCTTTCGCATGGACATCAGGTCCTTGAGCATTTTTAATGTGTCTTTGAACATATGGATAGTCGATTCTCTGTGATTTATAACCTTGACCGGCATTTCAACAATCTTCATTCCGTATTTAACCGCCCAGAGTATACACTCAAAATCAAACGCGAATCTGTCAACCTCGCACTTGGGAAAAATCTTCTTCACCGCGTCTGCCCGGAATGCCTTACAGCCGCACTGAGAATCCGAAAGTTTGAATCCGCCGACTATGCAAAGCACTTTGATATATACTTTTGAAGCAATCTTGCGGATCGCGGTATATCCCTCATATCCGTCTTTCGAAAGATTTCTCGAACCTATTACCATATCCGCGTCGGGGTTTTGCGCAAAAGTATCGTACACCCTTTTGATTACGTCGGTTCCGTACGCGAGGTCCGCGTCAGTGAACATTACGATATCGCCTTTTGCGGCAAGCATCGCTTTTCTTACGGCATACCCTTTTCCTCTGTTGTCCGGGTATCCGATAACCGATACGTGCGGCAGATTCATCTCCTCCACCGCTTTATCGCATCCGTCGCGAGAACCGTCATTTGCGAAAATTATCTCGTAGTCCTCAAAATTTCTCTGCATATAGTCAGACAAGGTACGCGCCGTATCTCTTATTATGGATATTTCATTATACATGGGTATGCAAAGTGAGAATTTCATTTATATATGTCCTTTCATTTGACTGTTGATCTCTTTTATGAATAAATTAATATGTCCCCTGCCTCTTAGAGGCGACCGGCGCCGTTTGAATGACGGAGATTTGCCCCTTATTTAAGTTATTAAGTCTGTTTTTTATATATACATATTTCAAACTCAACCGCCGTATTCAGTTTTTCAAGTTTATTAAGTTTGGATCTGTCCTTTTCGGATGTTCTCCAATAATAAGGCGTCATGGAAAAGAGGTTAATGATATCGGCATTGTCCCGAAGGCAAATATCATATGAAAAGCTTTCCCTATCAATCAACAGCATATTTTTGGGCAAATCTGCCCTTTCCGTATTGACGTAAGGATTTTCATATATAACCTCCTTTAAACCGAGCAAGTGGTTTTTGCCCGCGCCCGCGACGACAAGAACACCCCCACTGTCAAGTACCCGGCAAAATTCTTCCTCCGCGCACGGAGCGAATATATTGACGATACAGTCACAGCATCCGCTCATAAGCGGGAGGTCAAACACGCTTGAGGTGGCATAAAGCAGATTTTGTTTTTTTTCAGCCCCGGCTTTTTTCGCGGCATAACCACACGCAAATTTGGAAAGATCCGCCCCGAAAGTATATTCGGACAAATCCGATAACAAATTTGTATAATACCCTTCGCCGCACCCCGCGTCTACAAGAAAATTGCAGTCCTTTACATACAAACCCACAATATCCGAAATCTTCCGCGCCGCGGTTTGAAAATAGTTCTTTTCCAGAAACGCTTTTCTTGACTTTACCGACTCTTTTGTGTCACCGCATCCGCGGGGATTAAGTGAAAGATAGCCCTCGGAGGAAAAATCGAAGCAATGCTTTCTTTCCCCCAGGCAATATACACTTTTACCGTCGTCCGAAACAAACATGCCTAAGCCGCATACAGGACATTTTAAAAATTTTTCTACAATAGTATTCACAGTCGACCCGCACTAAATTCAACTTTTCGTATAAATATACTTATTTTCAATAAGGGGCAAAGCCCCGTCATTCAACGTTTTCAGTGGGAGATTGTATCTCCCCACTGAAAAAATCAAGTGGCAAGACATCTTAATTTAATTATATTTTAATACATTTTAGTGTGAAAATCAAGAGAGTTTTCAAAAAATGCATATAAACAAAGCGAAAATTCAAAAAAATCTTTGTCCGCCGTAATCTGAAGTACAATCTGTCACTTAGCAAGCTTTATTTCAAACCAGAAAGTCGAACCTTCCCCAAGCTTGCTCTCTACACCGTAAGAAGCGTCATGGGCTTCAAGTATACCTTTAACTATAGACAGACCGAGTCCGGTTCCGACCATTGCCCTTCTGTGTACTTTATCCACCTTATAATATCTGTCCCAGATAAGCGGCAGGTCCTCCGGCGAAATACCCACGCCGGTATCACTGACCGATATTCTCACTTTATTGTCTCTGACGCTTTGAGTAACCCTGACAGTTTTATCTTCTCCCGTATAATTTATGGCGTTGTTTATAAGATTGTAAACGACCTGCAATATCATGGTCTTATCGGCGTTTATAAACACGTCTCCGTCTGCCGAAAAAGAAATATTGTATCCGTCTTTTTCGGTTAATTTTCCGTAGCGATTCATGACCTCTCTTACGGTCTCAGTGAGATTGAACTCACTTTTTTCGGGCTTTCGGGTTCCGGCTCTGAGCTTTGAAAGGTCGAGCATGTCATTTACAAGCGAGGTAAGGCGCTCTGTCTCGTCGATGATCACCTGTACGTTTTCAGGCGTGTTTTCCTCCGGTATATCCCGCATGACCTCGCTGTATCCTTTGATCATAGTAAGCGGCGTCCTCAGATCGTGAGAAATATTTGCCACAAGCTCTTTTTGCAGATTGTCGGTCTTTTTCAGCTCTTCGGAAGCATAGTTGAGAGCGTCCGCGAGTTCCTGTGCCTCACGATAACCTCCGCCGCTGAATTTCGCGTTATAGTCGCCCTTAGCCAGCAACTTTGCGGAAGCGCTCATTTTTTCCATCGGCGCGCAGATAGTTCTTGAAATAATTATAACCAGCACAACCGCGCCCAAAAGCAAAATACATGCTATCCAGCCAAACTGCCTTTCCAGAGTGCTGACGGTCGCGTTGAGAGGTACAAATTCCGAATTGAGCATTATAACATACTCTTCTCCGTTATCAAGTTGCTCAATAGATATAAAAATCGTTCCCATTTCCGCGTTTTCGGTTTTGGGCGGTATCGACACCTTTTTAATATATCTGCCGCCGTTCTGTTTTGCCTTTGAATACAGGGAGGACAATTCATCCGCCGAGATATGGTGTATCACGCATCCGGCGTTTATATCCGCGCTTTTTATCTGCGTTGCCACACCGTCTTCTACCCCAAACACACGAATACACTCGTCAAACTTTATGGAATATGAAAACACGGTTCTCTCAAGAAGCAGATCGTCCCCGAGAGATGAAACTATCGCCTCGTTTGTTATTTCAAATTCCTCCATTTTGGACTGCTCGTAAAATTTGTTTAAAAGTACGACCTGAAAAATCCAGATTATAAGCAGCATGACTACTATAAAAATCAGCAACATTCCAAACAACCGCCATGAGATTCCCATCTCACGGCGGCTATGCTTTTTTTCAGACTGTATCTTTTCAGACATAGAATCCATTTTTACTGCCCCTCAAAGCGATATCCGACTCCTCTGAGCGTAACAATATACCGGCTGTATTCACCCAGACTTTTACGCAAAAGCTTTATATGCGTGTCCAAGGTTCTCGCGTCGCCGTAAAAATCGTATCCCCAAACCTCACTGATAAGCTTTTCTCTTGAAAGTGCTATATTGCGGTTTTCAAGCATGTAAAAGAAAAGGTCATATTCCTTGGGCGACATTTCAACCCTTTCCCCATGTATATATACAAGCCTCGCGGTTACATCGGCTTTAAGACCGCCTCCGTCAAGCTCGATAACAACATTCTGCTTTTTGCCGTTTATATCGCGTGAGCTGTCATGATTTACGCGCTTCATGACAGCTTCAATTCTGAGCATAAGCTCTTTCGGAGAAAACGGTTTTACGACATAATCGTCTATACCGAGCTCAAACCCGTTGATTTTATCGTACTCCTCGCCGCGCGCAGAAAGCATTATTATCGGAGTCTGGGATATCTTTCTGATTTCACGGCAGGCAGAAAAACCGTCGAGCTCGGGCATCATTATATCCATTATAATGATGTCAAAGTTTTCCTTACGGCAAAGTCTTACCGCCTCCATGCCGTCGCCGGCCTCGGTTACATTGTGTCCTTCAAATTCCGCGTATTTTTTAATGATAGAACGAATCCTTGCTTCGTCGTCTACAACTAAAATCTGGTACATAGCGCGTCTTTTCCTTTCCTAATGTTTGTTTTTCGGATTCTTTAAGCTTTTTGCGTTTGGCGTTCAATTTTATTAATTTATTAATTGACGGTACCCGAAGACCGCCACGGGCAAATCTCTCTGTTACCGACAATTAAATTACTGCTTTTATTTACTCCGTGAAGTTCACGTTTTCCGGAACATACTCCTGGAGTACCAGGCTTATTTCCTGATAATTTCCGTTTCTTACAACAGTAAATACCACGCTGTCCCCGACCTGATAATCTTTAAGCGCGGCTTTAACTCCGTCCGAAGAAGAAACTTCAACGCCGCCCACGGCAACTATCCTGTCACCGTATTCAAAATCACTTGAATATTTAGACTCGTACACAAACACACCGGTACTTCTCGTGCCGAAATATGCCCATGCCACCTGTGAGCTTGTCACATCGTAAAGAGAAAGTCCGCAGTCAACAACTCCTCTTACGTATCCGTAATGAATAAGCTCGGTAATAATATCGTAAGCCGAATCAATAGGAATCGCAAAGCCCAAGCCTTCAACGTCGTCTCCCGACGCCTTGGCGTTGACAATACCTATCAATTGTCCCGCCATATTAAACAATCCGCCTCCGGAATTACCGGGATTTATAGCGGCGTTTGTCTGAAGCAGTACCATTTCCTCTCCGTCAACCGTTATATTTCTTTCGGTAGCGCTGATAATGCCGGTAGTCACCGTTCCTCCGAGTGAGCCGAGCGGATTTCCTCTCGCTATTACGCTCTCCCCGACCACAAGATCGGAGCTGCACCCAAGGCTTGCCACGGTCAGTTCATTTTCACCCGGATCGATTTTTATAACCGCTATATCGCTCTGTTCATCGGTACCCACAAGGCTTGCTTCGTATTCACTGCCGTCCGCCAGCCTTACCTTTACGGTATTTGCTCCCTCAATCACATGGTTATTCGTAACTATATAGCCGGTTTTTTCAATAATTACTCCGCTTCCCGCTCCTGTGGTAACATACTGCCCCATCCATGAGCTGTTCTGCACTATCTCTGTGGTTATTTCCACCACGCTGTCAGATACCGCTTCCCAAACCTGTGTAACGGTATTGTACGCCTGCCCCGCGCTTGTCAGTTTACTGTCATCGGTTTTAATTGAATCGGATTTATTTATCTCTATATCGGAATTATGAAGAGTATTTTCCTCACCGCCTGTATCGGACTCGAAATTCACCATATTGTCCGATATATTATCGCCTGAACCGCTTTCCGACTCATTGCCCGACAGGCTTGCGGAATATTTTCCTATGGCAAATGCCCCGACCGTAAGCGCAAAGCACAGAATTACCGCGCATACAGAAATTACGACATATTTGGCTTTTCCCTTTTTCTTTCTTTTAGGTTCCTCGTTTTTCGGTCTGTACACATAAGAGTATTCGCCGTTTTCTCCCACTTTATAACCCGATGAGTAGTTATCAGAGGTTCCGAAATCTTTTTTACCCGAATCCCGTCCGGAATCGGTGCTGTCATTTATATCATTGTTTATGTTCAAATCATTGTCACGTCCGATGTTGTTGTCTTTATCGAAATCATTCATACAAGAACACCTCCGTTTTTTGGATTTTAAATCCTTTTATGTCTAAATTATAATCATTGTTTGTGACCGTTTAATGACGACAAAATAAAAAGTCATTGAATTATTGAAATGCTTCTTGTTTTTAAGTTAAATATCTGTTATAATTAAAGAAAAGATCGAATTAAAGCGGTACGGAGGTCACTTTGGATATATTTTCAAGCTTAAAAAAACTTTTGAACGAAAAAAAGATTTCAAAATTCGGAGCAGTCCCTTTTTCCTCCTGTAAAATAGTAAGACCGTACAAGCTCGGTGAAGATATCTCACAGTTAAAAACCGTTTATGTATTCGCGGTACCCTATCTTTGCCGTACCGGCAAGAAAAACATATCGGCATACGCGGTTGCCAAAGACTATCACTTATTTTTCAAAAAAACTTTTGACGATATTCTTCCGTTTTTACGCAATAATTTTCCGGAGTATAAATTTTACGGATTTTCCGATTCTTCTCCGATAAGCGAGGTAAACGCCGCGGCGCTCGCGGGTATAGGCATTATCGGAGATAACGGACTGCTTATCACGGAAGAATACTCTTCCTTCGTTTTTCTCGGTGAAATAATAACCGATTATCCGGAACGGCATTTCACCGAACAGGAAATACGCCGTTGTCCCTCCTGCGGGAAATGTAAGCTTGCCTGCCCTGTAAATAAAGGCTACGGGGCATGTCTTTCCGAGGTCACTCAGAGAAAAGGCGAGCTTGACGCTTCCGATAAAGCTTATTTATTGAAATACGGCTCCGTATGGGGATGCGACATATGTCAGACAGTGTGCCCGTATACCGCCGCCGCGATAAAAAATGACACAATTTATTCCCCGATTCCTTTCTTTAACGAGAATCTCACGCCGTTTCTGACTTACGGGATGATTGAAGATATGCCGGAAAGTGAATTCAAAGAAAGAGCTTACTCGTGGAGAAAAAAGAAAGTTTTACTTCGCAATCTAAGGATATATGAGGAAGAAATTTCAAAGATTCATTCGGAAAGGACATCAAATGATTGAATTTCTGTTCGGAAGACCCGGAAGCGGAAAAACCACATACATCATAAAAGAAATCGAAAAAAACATAGCAAACCGGATAAAAACATATCTGATTGTGCCGGAACAGCAGGTTTACATAAGCGAATGTATGCTCGCGTCACTTCCCCCGTGTTCCGCCCTTTACTTTGAAACCGTCAGTTTTACAAGGCTTGCCGAAATAGTGTTCGGGGAATACGGGGGACTTACCAAAAGCGATATAAGTACCGGTGCAAAACGGCTTATCATGTGGCGGAATCTGCACGAAATTTCAGGTCTGCTGCTCGAATACCGCTGCGGGCGAATTGATAAAAAACTCTGTGAAATGATGCTTTCTCTCACGGAAGAGTTCAGAGTGAATTCGGTTACTCCCGAAATGCTGGAAAACGCGATTTCCGGCGTGGCAAATACGGATTTTTCAAAAAAGATACATGACATTGTACTCATATATTCAAATTACAACAGAGCCTTGGAACAAATCTGCGGGGACGGTTCATCAAGCGATATTCTGGCAAGACTTTCAAATACCTTGGCGGAGCATAATTTTTTTGAGGGTAAGCAAGTATTTATCGATTCTTTTACCGACTTTACCGGCGTTGAGCTTTCGGTTCTCCGCCATATAATCAAAAGTGCGGACAAGGTGATTTTCTCGGCGTCCCTGCCTTTCAGGGGCTTTCACTCGATATATACCGAGAGCATTACCCAAACGGTAAAAAAACTCACTTCATTCGCGCATAAAGACAATATTGAGACCCGTGACACGGTGCTTACAGAAAACCACCGTCAGAAAAGCTCTGAACTTAAAACGCTTGAAGAAAAGCTGTGGGATTTTACCGTCTCGGAAAATTCCGTGCCGGAAATACCCGAAGAAGACAGAGGCGGCATAGAGCTTGCCGTATGCAAAAACGAATATGAAGAAGCGGAATATATGGCAATGAGAATACTTGAAGCGCGCGATAACGGATATTTGTTTTCGGAAATCGCAGTTATACCCAGAGACGCGGAATCACGCAAGGGTATTTTAAACGCCGTGTTTGACAAATACAACATTCCGTTTTTCTACTCGGAACGCACAGACCTGTCCCTGACGCCGGCGGCAAGGTTTATATTAAGCTCGCTTAAGTGTATTGCATATAACTACAGGCTTGAAGATGTACTTACACTTGTAAAAACCGGATTGTGTGACATTTCCTCACGGGACTGTGACCTGTTTGAAGATTATTGCGTCACATGGAACATAAGCGGCTCTCTGTTTTGCGAAAGCGCATGGAGCATGAATCCCGACGGGTATACAACTCAGAAAAGCCGGAGAGGAGACGAGATACTCAATTCGGCAAATAAAGTGCGCGCCTCGGTAATTCCGCCGCTTCAGAAGCTCGCAGCCGCGCTTTACGCGTCGGAGGGAAACCCGCTGAATATGTGCTTCGCGCTATATACATATTTAAGGGAAACCCGGATAGCGGAACATCTCTCCTCTCTTGCCGAATTTGAGCTGTCGTTAAACAATGTCCGTGAGGCGGGCGAGCTAATACGCATATATGATTATATAATTTCCGCGCTGACCGACATCGGCACAATACTTTCCGATATCAGCATGACGGCGGACGAATTCCGCTCGGTCATCGAAATACTTCTCTCAAATACGGACATAGGCTCTGTTCCCTCGGTAGGCGACTGTGTAACGATAGGCTCGGCTTCAACTTTGAGAGTTGAAAATATAAAACTGGTTTTTACCCCCGGCATGTGCGAGGGAGAATTCCCCGCTTCGTTCTCGGAAAATTCGGTTCTTTGCGAAGATGAAAAAAATAAACTCGAAGAATACGGCATAAATCTTTCATCCCGCGAAAGCAAAATAACATCGGACGAGCTTTTTTATGTATACAGAGCATTTACCCGTCCCTCCGAGAAACTGATTATAACCTGCTGCTCGTCCGGTATTGAGGGAAATATCAAGTATCCTTCATGGGCATGGAACAGGATAAAATTTCTGTTCCCCTATATAAAAGAAGAACTCTTTGACGCTCAGGCGGTAAAAGACGCTTTGGACGCCGAAAACAGCTTGGGCATCGCAAAATCCGAAAGTACGGACGAAAAGAGCGGTAAAAACCTGTACGACATAGATCCCGCGCAGGTGAGAATGTTATTCGGAGACCGCATAATCCTGAGCAAAACCACCATTTCCGCCTTTGCCGAATGTCCGTACAGATTCTGGGGAGAGTTTGTGCTGAATCTGCGCGAGCAGAAACACAACAACGTGGGCTACGCGGATTCAGGGTCTTACATTCACTACGTTCTGGAAAAATTCATCGGCGAATTGCGCCTGCCCGACGGAACTCTGAGACAAACCGACAAAGATACCGCCGAGGAAATTTTAAACAGACTGACAAATAATTATATTTCAAATATAGGATGTATGCTTTCTCCCCCGCTGCTCTATCGGTTTTCACGGCTCCGCGACCTCACTTTCATAATGGCAAACAGTATACTTGACGAGTTCTCGGATTCTATGTTCAGAATCGCCTCATTTGAAGAAAAGATAACCGACCGTTCCGAGAGCAGGCTTAAACCGCTTGAGATTAAAACCGACCCATATGACGGGCAGTCCCCCGCGGTTTGCCTGTGCGGTACGGTTGACAGAATTGACTATTATGACGACGGAAATGAGGTATACCTGCGAATAACAGACTACAAAACCGGCAGTAAGAGCTTTAAAATAAACGAAATCTCAAACGGCAAAGACCTGCAGCTTCCGGCATATCTGTTTACCGTGGCGTCGGCGGAAAACAGCGGATATTTTCTGAATATGACCAAAGGCAAAATAATCCGGCCCGCGGCGGCTCTTTACCTCTCCGCGTCCGAAAAAGACGGGAAAATCGCGCCTACCAGAAGCGGTTTTATATTAAACAACGAGAATTTACTCAGGGCGTCGAGCGCGCGTCTTGACCCCGATATCCTTGCCGGTATAACTCTTACTAAGGAAAATATCTTCAAAGGCAGCCCGCTTGTAAGCGCTGACGAGATGCGGGAAATAGAAAACACCCTGCGACTTACCATTTCTTCGGTAGCAAAAGATATTTACGCCGGAAAGGCCCCCAGACATCCCTCAGAGGACAACTGCAAATTCTGCAAGATACGTTCGGGATGTTCATCGGCGTGTAAAAAAAGATAGCCGTACAAACAGGAGATTGATTTATGGAATTTACCAAATCTCAAAAAGACGCCATATCTGCCGCAGGCTCCACGATACTGGTCAGCGCCGCGGCGGGTTCGGGAAAAACCTTTACTTTGACTCAAAGAATAATAAAATCAATTATCGGAGACGGCGAGAATTGCGCCGACATATCGCGTACCCTGATAGTTACATTTACACGCGCCGCCGCGGCCGAACTGAAAATGAGAATATCCTCCGCGCTGTCTCGCGCGATAGCGGAGCATCCGTCAGATTCAAGGCTTCAAAAACAGCTTATTATGCTGGGCAATGCCAAAATCAGCACTATCGACTCATTTTTCACGGAACCTGTAAGGGCAAACTTTGAAAAACTCGGCTTCACTTCAATTCCCCGCCTTGTTGACAGCGCGGAGCTTGAAGAAACAAGAGAACAGATTTTAGCGAATGTTCTTGACAGTTTTTTTGAAAAATATAATGTATGCTCCGACTATAAGCTGACGCCGCTCGGCTATTCCAACGACTTCACAGAGCTGTTGGCAATCTTCTCCGGGACACGTGACTCTCAAGACCTTTATTCAAATCTTTTTGAACTGTATTCAAAACTGATAACCTCCCCCAGAGGCGTAAATCAGCTCAAGGACGCCGCGCAAAAATTGGAGGACGACTCACAAAAGGAGTTTTTTTCGACAGACGTCGGAAAATTTGTTTCCGAGTATCTTATTTCCCTGTATAAAAACTGCTCTGACATATTTGACAGCCTTTCCGAAAAAGCGTCAAATGACGAGCTTCTGCGTGAAAAATATCTTCCCGTACTCCAAAGCGATACAGACAGATGCCGCACACTTATAAAGAACGCAAACGCAGGCTATGCTCAGGCAAAGGACGCCTTTACAAATTGCAAAGCCGTAAAAATCGCCGCGCTGAAAAGCAATGATAAAAGTGACCTTTCGGAATTTATAAAAAATACAAGAACCAAATTAAACAAACTGATAACTGAGGCGGGCAAAGCGTTTCTGAAATTTGACGAAGCAGATATAAAGAATGATTTGAAAAAAAGCTCCGGATACTGTATGCTGCTGTATTCCCTGCTTGACCGCTTTGACAGACTTTACTCCGAAGAAAAAAGGACAAAAGGGGTATGCGAATTTTCCGATATGCCCAGGTATATGCTTAAAATACTCCAGAATGAAGACGGCACTCCGAGCGACGCCGCCGACAATCTGTATAACAGCTTTGACGAAGTCTATATTGACGAATATCAGGATGTAAACGAAATACAGGACCGTATATTCGAGCTTATAGGCAGAAACCACCGTTTTATGGTGGGAGACATAAAGCAAAGTATATATGGCTTCAGAGACGCCGAACCGGATATTTTCGCGGGTTACAGAAAAAATTTTCCGGCATACCTACCTCAAGAAACATATACCGGAGACGAACACGGCGGACGTTCGGTTTTCATGTCTGACAATTTCAGATGCGATGAAAACATTATCAGATTCACAAACCTTGTCTGTTCGCACATATTTACGCTTTGCGGCGGAAATATAGGTTACACGAATGCTGACGACCTCGTGTTCTCAAAGGCTTTACCCTATGAAAACTATATTTCTCCCAAGGTAAACATAAATATTATACAAAAAAACCCGTCGGAATCCGCATTATCCGAAGACCCGGATAATGAAAATAACGAAGAGGAGTCGCAAAGTGAAGAAGAAGCTCTCAGTGACGAGGCAATAGTTACCGCGAATGAAATCGCAAACCTGCTGCGTTCGGGAATAAAAGCTGACAACAAGCCCATAAAAGCCTCCGATATCACTGTGCTTGTAAGAGACAAAAGCAGTCCGAGACCGCTGCTCGAAGCGCTGAAAAAACTCAGAATCGACTATGTAATAGCAGAAAACTCGGAGCTGTTTGACGGCGAGGATATGAAAACACTTGTAAGTCTGCTCGAATCTACAGACAATCCTCACAACGATACTTCCCTGTGCGCGCTTCTTACTTCAAACGCTTTCCACGGTATGCCGTTCATGTCGCTGGAAGAAATAATAACCATAAAGCAAAAAGCGGACAAATCAGATTCTCTTTTCGACGCGGTATTCAAATACGGAAAAGCAAGCGAAACCGATCCGCTCTCCACAGTCCTCTCTTTCAGATGCGCCTCTTTCATAGATACACTTGAAAAACTCCGTTCGGATTCCCGCAAGCTTTCCGCGGACATGCTTTTAAAGCTTATAGCCTCAATGCCGGAATTTTCAAAGCTGTGCGAAAGCCGTGCTTTTATATACATGTACGACTGCGCCTGCAAATATGTGCGGAATTCCTGGAACGGGCTTTTCAGCTTTCTCAAGTATTTTAAAAGGCTCATTATGTCAATGCAAAATTCCGCCGAGCCTGAAAGAAGCACATGCGACGCGGTTACCGTAATGACAATTCATAAATCAAAGGGGCTTGAGTTCAACACCTGTTTTCTCTACGGATTCGGTAAAAGATTCAATTCACAGCGAAAAAACAACGGTATCATCTTTGACCGCTCTTTGTCCTTTGCCGCAAAGTTGCCCAAAAAAGACGATGACGGAACGGTATATAAAACCACGGCGCTTTATGAAGCGATAAAACAAAAACTTGACTTGCGAAACGCCGAAGAGGAAATGCGAATACTTTATGTGGCGCTGACAAGAGCACGAGAGAGGCTCTATATAAGCGCCTCACTCTCAAAAAGCTATGTAAATTTCAAAGACGGTATCGAAACAGACGCAAACTCTCCGTTTGAGCTTCTTAATCACTCGGATTATATATCCTGGATCATATCCGCCATATCAAACTTTCAGGGCGATAATGACAAACCATACAATATAAACGTTTTTACAAAAGGCGAGAACAGACTGTGCGACCCGCTAATTTATGACAGCGCCGAAAAATTAATTAAACGCGCCGATGAAAACGCTCTGAAATATTCGCGGTTAATAAAAGAAGCAAATATTACGAACAGACGCGAAAAGCTGCTGCTCGACGTACCGTCTAAGGCGGCCGCGTCAAAGGCATCCTCCGACATGCTTGACAACAGTGTCTTTATTCCGTATGAGGACTATGACGAGCAAAAAAAGTCAGAGCGCGACGGTTATAAATCCATCAGCGCGCAAGCGCTCAGCACGAGAATTGAACTGATGCGTTCCTCAAAGCCCGACTTTGAAAGTCTGTTGTCCGCGAATCAAAAGCCTACGGCGACCGAGAAAGGCAGCGCCGCGCATCTGTTTTTACAGTACTGCGACTTTGAAAACGCGGAAAAATACGGCTTTGAAAATGAAATATTGAGACTCACGGATCAAAAATATATTTCCCCCCGAAGCGCGGATATAATTAACCGGGGACAAATCGAAAAATTTTTCAATAGCGGTTTCTTTCGGTTAATACGCGGCGCCGCGGAAATAAAGAAAGAGTTCAGGTTCGGTTTCTTCTGGAACGCCGAGGAATTTACCACTAAACCCGAAATTAAAGAACTTGTACGCGGAAAGAAGATATACATACAGGGGTCGATAGATCTGATTTTGATAAACTCAGACGGCTCTCTTTATATATGCGACTACAAGAGCGACAGAATAACCGAGCTTGAAAGAAACGATACGGAGCTTTTAAAATCAAACCTTCTGACAAAGCATAAAAATCAGCTTTTTCAGTACCGCAGAGCCGTAAAAGAAATCTTCGGGAAAGCTCCCGACAGGATTTTCATATACTCACTGCCTTTGGGCGAGGCGGTCGAGTTGAGTCTGTAAGTTTTGCCAAGATATGCGCGACAATCAGGCTGTTATCATATAACAAAAAAGGCTGTTGCTTAACCATTCCGGTTTTATCGGCAACAGCCTTTTTATATTTAATTTTCTGCCCGTAGCATTTGCAGACTTAATATGTTGAAGATATGCTTATTTTATCGGTCTGTTGATATTCTTTTTGGCTTTCATCGGGCAATATTATCTGTACGTCAATCTTCTTTGACGAAGCTACACTCAAATCAAATTTCCCGTTTTTGTAAACTCTGGACACATCAATATATCCGCCGGGTATCGGTATTCTTCCGCCCGCGCTTTCAACTCCCATGTACAGCGGCTTGATTCTGACCTTTAAAAAGCCGTCCTTTTCGGGAAATACGCCGAGCATCATTGCCGAGAACTCATATATCGGCGCGCTGCTCCAGCCGTGGCACTCGCTTCTCGGACTGTCGGGATTTTCACACCAGGTTGTGCAATGCAAGTCAAGCATATGTCTCCAGCCCTCGAAAACCCTGTCGCTATACCTCTCATAGCGCCCTGCTTTCTCAAGCGCGCGGAACATGTAGTAATTCATTGAAAAAGTGCATTTTGACACTCCGGGAATCGAGAAAGCCCGGTCAATGAGTATTCCCGCCTCATCCTCTGAAACCGCTCCCGAAAGCACTGCCCAAAGCGCCGTATGCTCGCTGAATTCGGATATACCCACAACATCTGTATACATGCCGCGGTCGCGGTCAAAGCACAGATTATTTACCGCCGCCAGAACACGTTTCTTTCTCTCGCTGTATTCTTTAGCAAGCCCTGTCCTGCCGCAAGCCAGACACACTTCCGACTGCATATCAAGAGCCGCGGCGTAAATCATACTGTACACGGTGATCGGCTTCTCCCTGCCTCCGTTGGGCACGCCGACCGGCCATGACGGAACCCAGTCGACAAAAGGCCAATAATGAGTCGGTCCCACAAGTCCGTCCTCTCCTATCAGGTCGTCAAATCCCTGCAATACTCTGTCCGCGATCCCGCTCATGCTTTTCACAAATCCGACATCACCGGTATATCTGAGATATTCTCTGAGCATCATGACCCAATACAGGGAAAATGAAGGTATGATCTGGCGGCCAATCGAAGGATAATTCGCCTGTATCATTCCGTCGGGAAGCTGCGACTGAGCCATGTCCACAATAATTTTTTTCTGAAGCGCGGGATTATTGGTCATGCGGAACGCGAACAGAGCCTCAAGCCCTCCGTCCATGGCATACTGCTGCTGCTCATAATAAGGGCAGTCCACAAACATCTCGTGCGACGAGCAATCGACCGTATTAAGGCTCACTTTCCACATCCTGTTAAACATCTCATCGCTCGATTCAAAGCTTCCGACTCCTCCGGACTCAGCGCACCCGGCAAACGGATAGACAAATCTTGACGCATAAACCTTAAAATCAAGAAATTCTCCCTCGGTCTCTACCTTTATGTACCTGAATGAACGGTACCAGAAAGGAGAATAGCTCTGCTCTACTCCATTGGCGCAAAGAGTGTCCCACGCGCCGACAAGCACGCCGTCCGTATTGTCCCTGAGCGTCTTACACGCATTTCCGTTGCTGTCAAATGAGGTATAACATTCCGCGTAAATCACGTTTATTCTGTTACCTTTATCCGAACTGTATAAAAAATCGACATACGCGGTAACATATTCCCCGGCGTCAAACTCAATTACGGTTTTTCCGTCCGACGAATACCTCTTTATCTCCTTCATCTCTTTTGCGGCTTCGGGGTGAAGCAGCGGAATCGGACGCTCCTTTAACATATAAGGCTCTCCGAGTCCGAACAAATTTATACATGAGGATTCGGGATGCGGCTCATACATTTCGCAGATTTCCTCGCGCGACAATACAAAATTCTCTTTGACGTCCTCAAACGGCGGAATCGAACTGTGCAGTCCGGGACAGGCGTGAAAAGCTACCGAATCAACCTTATCGCAGGTCCAGCTTCTATCCGATATCACGGACAAAGTCCCGGTCTTTCCGCTAACCGTGCCGCAAAACCAAAGCGCCGGTCTTTCCCTGCGATAAACCGATATAAATTCACCGTTCGCGACATGCAATACTTTTATTTCAATCGTATTGATACCCGCTTTCAGATATTTTGCCGCGTCTAATTTTTCATAGTATGTAACA
>CASEEB010000104.1 GCA_949286815.1 uncultured Eubacteriales bacterium
TTTTGTTTCTCATTGAAATCACCGTGCCGTGCGGTGCCGGCATTATACTGAAATGAAAAATACAGCCGCTTTATTTGTACTTTTCGTTAAATAATTTATTTTCGTCTGATTTTTTGTAAAACCAAAAAGGCGTCGGCAAACTCGTCTTTACAAAGTATTGCCGGACGCCATTGTCCGTTATCTTTACAATGTTTATTCTTCGTTCGGCTTTACACAATCTCCGCGATTACTTTTCATATGTAAATATGATTTGACCGGCTATCTCACGGCGCGAGAGCCTTTGATCCATCGCCTGCTTTTCAATATAATAATGAGCGTCTTTTTCGGACATTCCGAGGTTTTCGATGAGCAGCCATTTGGCGCGGTTGATAAGTCGTATGTCGGTCATTTTTTCCTGAAGGGTTTTATTTTTCTGCTCCATTTTGCGCAATCTCGTATTCATTGCGGTCAATAGCTTTACCGATGCGTAAAGCGCCTGGCGGTGAGCGGGTTTTGCCATGGTCAATATGCCGCTGTCCTCGGTCTGATATGATATTTGCTCGTAAGAATCATTTTTGACAAGCAGCAATATTCCCGCGAGACCGTCGGCAAGACCCGTCGCGAAGTCAACTCCGAACTCGTCAGCCAGAGGAGTATTTACAATAATAATATCAAATTCTGAGGACAAAAGAATACGTTTGGCTTCCGAGGCACTTGCCACATGCATTATGGGGGAGTATTGTCCGGCGGGCAGAATCTCCTTAAAACAGTCATACAACTGCCTGCTTCCGGAGACTATAAGCACGCTGTGTGTCGGCTTTCCGGAGGTCATAATCATTTACCTCCGTCTTATTCAAAGCGGAAAGGAAGAATATTCTGTATCCACTTGCTTGATTTTGCCGTCAGTTCCGCTTCCGCAAGGCTTTCCGGTAAGCGATTCAATGTGTCGGCAACGGATTTATCGGCGTTTTGCAGATTTATATTTACCGGTTGCGGCGGCGTGAGATTTTTTTGTATTCCGTCAAGACCGGCGTAAATCAGCAGGGCGTAAGCAATATAAGGATTGGCCGTGGGGTCGGGAGAACGAAGCTCTATGCGCTCATGCTCGCCCCGAATGGGAGGAATGCGGATAAGCTGAGATCTGTTTTCCGGCGACCATGTGATGTATTTGGGAGCTTTGTTTTCACCGAGGCGCTTGTAGGATTCCTCCACGGGATTGAGAAAATAAGTCATTTCCCTGATGTGTTCGATAATACCCGCCAAAAATGGCATGGTTACATTTTTACCGTAAAGGCTTTTTACCGACAGGTTGATATGCAGTCCGTTTCCGCTTTCTCCCTCAAGCGGCTTTGGCGAAAAATCCGCGTACAAACCGTTGTGTTGGGCAGTGGTTTTTACGACTGTTATAAAGTTCATGTCGTTGTCCGCCGTTCTCAGCGCGTCGCTGTATCTGAAAACTATTTCGTTTTGTCCCGGGCCTTCTTTGTGACGAGAGCTTTCGGTCTGGATTCCCATGTCAAGCAAAGTAAGGCAGATCTCACGACGCACATTTTCTCCCTTGTCCTCGGGAGCAACATCGAGATAACCCGCGTTGTCAAACGGAATTTTTGTGGGATTGCCGTTTTCATCGAGTTTAAACAGATAAAATTCATATTCCGAGCCTATCTGCACGGATATTCCGGCGCTGTGGGCGGCTTCAACGGCGCTTTGCAAAATATTTCTTGAATCCTTTGGAAAAGGGGATTTGTCCTGGTATCTGATATCGCAGAACATGCGCACCACTTTTCCGTGCGACGGTCTCCAGGGTAAAACATTCAGTGTGTGGGGCAGCGGAAAGAGGAGCAGATCTGATTTAATGTCACCGAACCCGCAAATCTGAGAGGCGTCAAAGGAAATGCCTTCCTCAAACGCCCGGTCAAGTTCGCTCGGCATTATTGAAATGTTCTTTTGTCTGCCGTTAATGTCACAAAAGAAAAGACGTATAAATTTAACATCTTCCTGCTCTATAAATTCAAAAACCTCGTCTTTGGTATACATCATGCTGTTCAAACCTTCCTTTTGTTTGTTGTGACGCTTGCGGAAATTACGGTGCTGTTTATAATAAAAAAATAAAAGGATGCCGAAAACACGGGAAACACTCCCCGTACACCGGTAAACATCCTTGTCTACGGAGTTATTATACAACAAAGTAAAAAAAATGTCAAGTGGTATAAAATGAGTTTTCAAATTATTCACATTATGTTTAACTCTGACTATTGACAACCTATATGTCGGATGGTATAATACTTACATAAGGCGACAAGGGGGGCCGCAGGCAATTATGTCTGTGGGCTTTTTGTTTATGTTACTTTTTGTAATATGATAGTAAAGTAAAAAGATATTATAGATATCTGAAATATCGCGACTTGACCGGCACAGGAAGTATATGTAAACGGGTGTTAACCGTTTTAAGCCGGTTGGTTTATTGGTTATCTTAAAGATTTTTAAGAGCTTGGAATTTTTATGAAAGGGTATATAAATTGTGGAAAGACAAAAGGTAATAATTCTGGATTTCGGCGGTCAGTATAACCAGCTTATCGCGCGAAGAGTCCGTGAGTGCAATGTTTATTGTGAGGTTATGTCATACAAAACGCCGCTTGAGAAAATCAAGAAGGAAGAGCCGATAGGCATTATATTTACGGGCGGACCGAACAGCGTGTACGAGGATTACTCGCCGAAGACAGATAATGCTATTTTTGATTTGGGAATACCGATATTGGGAATATGCTACGGATGCCAGCTTATTGCTTATTTGCAGGGGGGAAAGGTAAGCCCGGCATCGGATGATATGGCGAGGGAATACGGCAAAACCGAAACTTATTTCGATACATCCTGTAGTCTGTTCAAAGGCTTGCCGAAAAGCGGGATTACCTGGATGAGCCACGGGGATTATATGTCTGAGCTGCCGGGAAACTTCAGCCTTGTAGCGCACAGTGACGCCTGCCCTAATGCGGCGATCGCGGATGAATCCCGTAAATTATACGGAGTCCAGTTTCATCCGGAGGTCGAGCATACCCAGTACGGGCGGGATATTATACATAACTTCCTGTTTTGCGTCTGTCATGCCAGAGGCGACTGGACGATGGATGATTTTTGCGAAAGAACCGTATCCGAACTCAGACAGGAGATAGGAGAGGACGGAAGAGTTCTGCTTGCGCTGTCGGGCGGTGTGGATTCTTCGGTTCTGGCGGCTTTGCTGGCGCGGGCTATCGGAAACAGGCTTACCTGTGTGTTTGTAGACCACGGACTGATGAGAAAAAACGAAGGCGATGAAATAGAGGCGGCTTTTTCAAAATGGGATTTGAATTTTGTGCGCGTAAACGCGGAGAAGCGTTTTCTTGACAAGCTTGCGAATGTTACCGACCCCCAGGAAAAAAGAAGAATTATCGGTGCGGAATTCGGCTATGTATTTTTGGACGAGGCGGATAAATTTAACATAACAAACAAGGATTTTCTGGCTCAGGGAACTATTTATCCGGATGTGATAGAGTCCGGCAAGGGAGACGCCGAGGTCATCAAAAGTCACCATAACCGTCTGCTTCCGCCGGAGGTCATGGCGCGTTTTCGCGGGGTGCTTGAGCCGTTACAGCTTCTGTTTAAAGACGAGGTAAGAATGCTCGGAGAAAAGCTCGGACTTCCGAGGTATCTTGTGATGAGACAGCCTTTTCCGGGACCGGGGCTTGCCATAAGAATAATAGGTGAAGTAACAAAGCAAAAGGCGGACATGCTCAGAGAAGCCGATTATATTATGCGCTGGGAACTTGCGCAGAGCGGCGAGGACAGAAATCTGAGTCAGTTTTTCGCGGTCCTTACGAATATGAGAACGGTGGGTGTAATGGGTGACGGAAGAACCTATGATTACACGCTTGCCCTGCGTGCTATTACCACGACCGACTTTATGACCGCCGATTTCGCGAGAATACCGTATGAAACGCTTAACAGGATATCGGTGCGTATTGTCAACGAGGTAAAGGGCATTAACCGAATCGTGTATGATATCACGTCAAAGCCTCCGGCAACGGTGGAGTGGGAATAGTTGCCGCTTTCCCGAAAGTCCTTATGGATCAAGGACTTTCGGGTTTCATTTTTGCCTCGGGTACACTAAAGGTACACGGCGGGTACATGAAATACATGACAAAATCGCGCCAAAATAATACAGAACGCTCTTATGCCGAGGGTGGCACAGGACTTACGGGAGTGTGCCATGATAAGCGCTTGTCCACGGATGAAACCGCGCGGCTGTTGAGTTGCCGTTCTGTATTTTTGCTATGTTCAACATATAACCTATATGTTGCTTTTTTCCGAATCTTTATAGCCAACGAGATAGGAGTAATAGAACATGGCGGAGAGCATTTTCGCGGTGAGTTCTTTTATTTTTTCGGGATTGTCGGAGTAATCCGCACAGAGGGCTTCCAGCACGTTTTTGAACTCATTTGCGGTTCTGGAAAGGCGGGAGGGAATACAAGGTTTCCAATCGAAAAGCCTTTCGGCGATTTCTTGTGGAGTATATTCGCCGGAGCCTACTAAGCGGTACAGCTCTTGTTCCATCTTGCCGCTTATCGTCGGTCTGTAAAGGTTTATTACCTCAAGGCAATTTTCCTTTTCATAATATTTTTTAAGTCTCGACTTGCCGTAGTCGGCCTGTGTCATATAGCAGACGACAGCGGAGGAATTTTCAAACATAAATTCCTTGACTCTTTGTTTGATTTTAAGAATTATGACTCCGTCCGCGACGTCCGAGAGTTCTTTGCCAAGCGACGAGTCCTGATAAGTTACTCTTATCAGCCTCAGATTCGGGTATTCGTCACGCAGGGAAAGAAAGCTGTCGATAAGCATTTTTTCCATTCCGGAGCCCGTTCTGGCAAGCATGGTGTCTTTGCCGCTTTCCGCAAGACGGCGGGCGGTTTTCATCAGTTCATTTTGCAGTTGATCGGGGAGTCGGTAAACCGAATTTGTCATACATGAAAATGTTTTCTCTTTGTCAATTATGTTTGTCTTTGGCATGGCGCACCTCCTAAAAAAATAATCCGGCACCATGGTACCGGATAGTTTAAAAAGTTTCTTTTAAAAAGTTTCTTTTAAAAAGTTTCTTTTAAAAAGTTTCTTTTAAAAGTTCCTGTGGGTCAGCCTTTGAATAAAGGCCGCCACGAGACCTTTCAGACGTCATGAAAAATGACGATGTTTTTTACGTCATTTTCAGAACGGACAAAGGGTTATATATATTTAAACTGATGAAGGGCAATTTTTACTTATTGACTGCTTTTACGCTATACTTAACGCCGCGCGTTAATCGGCGTTAAAATTGCCGAGTACTTCGCGCGCGAAGAAGAGAGTTATTTTAATGACATGCGCGCGCGAAGCGGCAGACAATAAGCTTCCCTTCCTTAGAAATAATATCCCGCGCGTAAGGGAGTGATACAGAATGAATAACAAAAATATTCTTTTACGAATATAGAAAGAAAACTGTACCATTGCCCCCTGCGTGCGCGGTATTACATTTTTTATGTAATTCCATGTCCAAACTTGCGCGGCATCTGCCATTGTGCTCCCGGAGGAACACGGCGCTAATAGTAAAAATTTATCACACCCCCTTGAAATAGAGGGGGAAATGTGTTATACTAATATCGCCGTCGGTGCCGAACCTGTTCGGATGCATCGGGGTGCTTCGATCACCCTAATGAGCTTGTGGTGTTAGCCGCACGCACAAGCCCCGGCGGTTTTTTTATTTCCAATCAGGAAACTCCAAAACCTAAATTGCAGTACGAACTATTTTCGATACCGATATTTTATTTTAAATACAGTACATTGCCTCAGCCGTGAACCGTTACTCATGTTATTTGCCTTT
>CASEEB010000105.1 GCA_949286815.1 uncultured Eubacteriales bacterium
CCGAAAGTTCCTCTAAAATTTTCTGTGCGTTCCGGTTTGCGGCATCCATTGCCACCATACGCGCATTCTGCTCACAGCAAAAACTGTCTGTCAGGGCGCTGTAAATAAATCCCGTTACATAACTGCTCACCATGTTCTCCAACACCTTTTCAACCGACGGAACAAACGAAAACGGCGTATTTACAAGTTTTTCATCAGTCGGAGTATCAAACTGCATATGATGAAACGGCAAAATTCTGGTTGAGCATACGACAGGCTCTCCTCTGCGGGCGTAGTCCGTGTAGATCACATAAATTTTCTTTAATTTATTTTCATTGAAGAGCCCAAGCAACGCATCGGATATTTCCCTTGCGCGATGAAGCGTGGGATTCTGCGCGGTATAAATAAAATTCTGCTCAATGGGAATATTGTGATACTGGCAGTAATGTCTTCCGTATTCACCCACCACAAAAAGCTTCGCGTCAGAATGCTCATGCAGCATTCTGACAGTTTCCTTTATCACGTTGTGGTTATACGCGCCGGCAAGCCCCTTGTCCGCAGTTATAACCAGATAAGCATAAGTCCCGTTTGTAAGATGATCATCCGGCGCGGGATAAAAATACGGGCTGTCGATATCCCCCACGGTTCTGAATATTCGCTTTATCTCACCGCGTATCATCCGGAAATACGGCTCGGTACGACTCCAATCCTCTTTGGCGTGTCTGAGCTTCGAGGAAGATATCAGATACATCGCGTTGGTAATCTTCTGTGTTTCTCTTATTCCGTCAATACGGGCTTTCAGTTCCTTTATTTCAGACATTCAATCACCGTCCCGCTTTGGAATCCTCATAGATCTGTGCAAATTTTCCGGCTATTTCAATAATGCGCGCCTTGTCGTCGGCCGTAAGCACACCGGTATTCTCTATTCTGTCACAGAGTGCGGCATAATTTTTACGGAAATGCTCAAGCATACCGGATACAAATTCATTCATTTCATACGCGTCTATATGCGTGAGCGTCTTGCTCAGCACCGCGACCAGTATTATCACCTGCTCATATTGCGCCCTTGCTTCACCCTGTCCCTGACGCAGAATCTGCATCAGTCCCTGTCCGAACTCAAGCTGCTTTTTGGTCTCTTCATCCAGATCGCTCGCGAACTGTGTAAATGTCTTCATTTCCCTGTACTGCGCAAGCTCAAGACGCAGAGTGCCCGCCGCGGATTTCATAGCTTTGGTCTGCGCGTCTCCGCCGACACGTGACACCGAAAGTCCCACGTTCACCGCGGGACGCTGACCGGCGAAAAACAACTCGCTCTCAAGAAATATCTGCCCGTCGGTTATCGAAATTATATTGGTAGGTATATATGCGGAAACATCCCCCGCCTGAGTCTCGACAATAGGCAGGGCGGTCATACTTCCCCCTCCCTTGGCGTCGCTCAGATGCGCCGAACGCTCAAGCAAACGGGAATGAAGATAAAAGACGTCACCCGGATAAGCCTCCCGTCCCGGAGAGCGTCCGAGAAGCAGACTTATAGTGCGGTATGCCACGGCATGTTTGGAAAGGTCGTCGTAAATTATGAGAACGTCCCTGCCCTTATCCATAAAATACTCTCCGATAGAGGTTCCGGCGTAAGGGGCTATATACTGCATGGGCGCGGTATCGCTTGCCGACGCGTGAAGCACCACCGTATAATCCATAGCGCCCTTTTCTTTGAGAGTCCGCACAAGATTTGCCACCGAGCTCGACTTCTGTCCTATTGAAACATAAACGCAGATAACGTCCTTTCCTTTCTGGTTGAGGATGGTATCGACCGCTATCGAAGTTTTACCGGTCTGACGGTCTCCTATAATCAGCTCTCGCTGTCCCCGCCCTATCGGAAACATGGAATCTATTGCCATTATCCCGGTTTTAAGCGGTACATTGACGGGCTGACGGTCTATGATGGCGGGCGCCGGACGCTCAATCGGAAAATATTCGGAAGCGGCAATTTCGCCGTTATTGTCAATCGGCATTCCGAGCGAATTTATTACCCGTCCGATAAACGCCTCCCCCACCGGAATACCGGCTCTTTTCCCGGTTCTTACAACTTTACTTGACGAACTGACGCTTCCGTCGTCGTCAAACAAAATACATCCGGCTTCGGTTTCACTCAGGTTCTGAACCATTCCTCTGACGCCGCCCTCGAACAGAAGGATCTCACCGTATGTGGCGTGCTCAAGACCGCTGACCGTTGCGATACCGTCTCCGACAGTCAGGACCGTTCCTACCTGCTGCGCAAAGGCTTTGGGTGTCCATGACCGAAGATTCTCTCTGATCAACGGAATACTGTCTTTCGATTTCGCCGTATCCAGGATCATCTGTTTAAGCTGTTCAAAGCGTCCGTCAATACTCCAATCATATACGTCAGACCCTATTTCAAGCCTGAATCCGTTTTTATATTTGTCGCTGCTTTCCCAGACCAGCGGGATATTCTCTCCGTACTTTGAGGCAATAAAGTCACAAAAACGCCGCTCCTGTTCGGGGCTCGGAGCCTTGGCGGAATACAATATCGCCGACACGGCGGTTTTGTTTTCACTCATCTGTTTTCGCTCCTTTTGCGCTGTCCAGGAAACTGTCATAAGCGCCCGACGTGCTCTCCATTACCACCTTTTTAGCGGCTTCAACCGCCATTTCAGAGATCTGCGCGGATGCTTCCTGCAATATTTTTTCTTTTTCCCTCTGAGCGTTTGCCTTATTGGCTTCAAGAATCTTCTCTGCCTCTTTTTTCGCCTCAGCCAACGTTTTTTCCGCGCAGTCACGCGCCTCCGCCTCTATTTTGTTCCTGACGCCGGCCATTTCCTCATCAAATCTGGCCTGCTTTTCTTCCTGTTCTTTTTTGGCCGCATCCGCGTCGGCAAGCTTCTGCTCTGCCTCTCGTTCCATTTCAAGATAATGCTCGCTGCGCTTCTGCATAAACTTCTTGATGGGGCTGTATAAGAGAAAATACAGCACCGCGAAAAGCAAAGTCACATTGAACAAATGCAGCAAAATCTGCTGCCAATCAATATTCAACGGCATATTGACTCACCTGCCTTACAGTACAAATATAACCAGAATAGCTATAATCAAAGCGTAAATTATGGCTGTCTCTATGAACACAAGTCCGAGCATCAGCAATGTACGTATTTTTCCCTCCGCTTCGGGCTGACGCGCGATGCCCTCGACAGACTTCGCTATCGCGATTCCCATTCCCAAAGCGCCCGCGGCAGCCGCAAGTCCGACCGCGACCGCAGCCGCCATGGCTTTTCCGGATATGGCATTGTCCTCAGTCTGTTCCTGTGTTTCGGAATTTTCCGCCGCGGTTTCCTCACCCTCCGCGGCAAAACACGGTACCGCGACCGCCGATACAAGCAATGCAACAAGACCTAATACTACAAACAATTTCATTACAGTTTTCATAATTCTTCTCCTTGTCAAACCGAAGCTTTAATCTTTTTGCGCTTAGGCGCGGGTTTTTCGGAAACTTCTCCGTAAAACAGCGCGGTAAGCATTGTAAGCACGTATGCCTGTATAAGGGCGTGTATCAAAGTAAACAGCACCCCTACGACTACCGGCAATACATAGCTTAAGCCAACATAATAATACACAAGCTCTGTAACCAACGCACCGCTGAGCAGCGCGCCGAAAAGCCTGAAGCTCATTGAAATCGGAAGCGAAAAATCCTTGAGTGTCCTTCCGACTCCCTTCAGTCCGTTAGACGTAATACCGCCCGAAAGAATAATCAGATATGACAGGCACCCCATCGTAATCGCCCCGTTTATATCAGAAAGAGGAGCCGGCAGTGCCACGGACATTCCGCTTGTCGTTACCGCCTGAAATCCGAAAAGTTCAAATATCGTGCCGATAAAAATATACGCTCCCGCCATAAAAATATATGCTCCGAGGAACCTGTTCAGATGAGGGCTGCTTCCCTTTGCCATTCTGTCAAAGGTTCCCACTGCTTCTTCAAGTAAAAGCTGAAATTTTCCGGGAACATAACGAAACTTCGGTATCACAAAAATACGGACGATAACCGCAAATACCGTGATAATACCCGTAACGCAAAACGCCGATATAAGACCGGGATTTACATCCTTTAGCCCAAACAGGCTGATTTTTGCGGTTTCATGAAGCACCTCATTGCGCATAGTTTCCTGAATCGTCTCTTCCTCGCCCGGGCTCTTCACAATGAAGCTCCCCACAAGAAAAACACAAATCAAAACGGCAAACACCGCAAAGCTTATCCACTTTTGCTTTTTGCTCATATTTTGACCTTTCATCTCCTTTTTATGT
>CASEEB010000106.1 GCA_949286815.1 uncultured Eubacteriales bacterium
CGCCAAGGCAGATTTTGTCGCCGCGGATATGCTCTCACAGCTTGAACACGACCGTGCCGCAAGCGCGGTGCTTATAACCACAGACAAAAATTTGGCGGAAAATGTAAACACAAACATATACGAACAGCTGGAAAGGCTGCCACGCAAGGAAATAGCCTCGGAATCTCTTGAAAAGTTCTCCGCCATTGTAATTACGGAAAGTATGGACGAAGCGTTTGAAGTGGCTAACCGCGTCGCTCCCGAACATCTCGAAATACTAGCCGAAAATCCGCATGACATGCTTTCCAAAGTAAAAAACGCCGGCAGTATCTTTTTGGGCGAATACTCTCCGGAACCTATGGGCGATTACTTCGCCGGAACCAATCACGTGTTGCCGACTTCCGGGACCGCGCGTTTCTCTTCTCCGCTTTCGGTGGATGATTTCGTCAAAAAAATGAGCTATCTTTCGTATTCCGAGAAAGCGTTTCTGAGAGACGCCGATTCCGTGATAAGATTTGCCGAGACCGAAGGACTTGACGCGCACGCAAATTCGATAAGAATCAGGCTGTCGGAAAAACAATCATAAAAAGCTTATATCGCAGAAAGGCACGGTAATACACATGAATTATGTTTCCAAAAAAATGAGGGATAAAATCCCTTACGAGCCGATAAGCGGAAACTACAGGATACGTCTTGACGCCAACGAAAGTCCGTATAATGTGGATAAAAGCATCATTGATGAATTCTGCGCTTCGCTTTACAGTCTGAATCTCAACCGCTATCCCGACCCAAGCGCCCTTATGCTCAGACAGAGCTTCGCCAAAAGATACGGAGTATCGTGCGATTCGGTGGTGGCGGGAAGCGGTTCGGACGAACTGATAAGCGTAATAATGACCTCACTGCTCGACAAAGGCGATACTCTCGCCGTAGCGTATCCCGATTTTTCAATGTATGCCTTTTACGCTCAGCTTTCGGAAAATAAGGTTCTGATTTACGAAAAGACGCCTCAATATTCCCTTTCCGACCTGCTTGAGTTTGTAAAGCGGAACAATGCCCGCGCGGTGGCGTTGTCAAATCCCTGTAATCCTACCGGCGTTGGATTTGACAGGGCAAGCGTGCTTGAGTTTGTGGCAGAATGCCCTGCCCTTTGCATTATCGACGAGGCATATATGGATTTCTGGGACCAATCTGTGATAGACGAAGCAGACCGGCATGAAAATCTGGTAGTACTTAAAACCCTGTCAAAAGCTTTGGGCGCGGCGGGTCTGAGGCTGGGGTTCGCCATCGGACACAAAACCCTTATAAACGCTCTCAACATCGCGCGCTCTCCTTACAATGTGAACACTCTTTCCCAGACCTTGGGAAAAATCATACTTGACAAAAGTCCCGGAAACGCCGGATTTCTGGCGTCACAGGCCAAAAAACTTGAGAACAAATTAAAAGAGCTCCTGCCCGACGCGAATATATATCCCACGTGTACAAACTTTGTGTTTCTCAGTCATCCTGACGCGGAAAAAATATTCAGAGGGCTCTTGGAAAAAGGCATTGCCATAAGATACTTCTCTCCCGACCGTCTCAGAATAACCGCCTCCTATGACAGTGAGATTGAAGAACTGTGCACGGCAATTTCTGAAATTATACATTAATAAAAGTATCTCAAATAAATTCGGTCAGAACAGGTTTCCAAAAAAATATATAAAGGAAGATTCACATGAGAAAATCCAAAATAACAAGAAATACAAAGGAAACACAGATCACTCTTTCCCTCTCCGTACTTGACTGCCGTGACAGCGGAAAATTTTCCGGAAGCTGCGGAGTCGGATTTATGGACCACATGCTGAGCGCATTATGTGTACACGGACATATGAATATAGACCTTCAGATGAAGGGCGACCTTAACGTGGACGACCACCACAGCATTGAGGACCTCGGCATTGTCCTGGGGACCGCGTTTTCCGAGGCTGTGGGAGATAAAGGCGCGATAAACCGTTACGGGTGCGCGTATGTCCCGATGGACGAATCACTTTCCAGGTGTGTTATCGATATTTCGGGGCGTCCTTACCTGGTATTCAAGGCGGATTTTGAATACCAATTCATAGGCGGGCTTGAATGCGCGATGATTCGTGAATTTTTCTATGCCTTCGCCATGAAATCGGGAATAACCCTGCATCTTGAAAATCTTTACGGTGAAAACGACCACCACAAAGCCGAATCGCTGTTCAAGGCATTTGCCCGCGCGCTGTGCGAGGCGTCTGCGCAAAGAGACGGAGAAATTCTTTCTACAAAAGGAAAACTTGACTGATGATAGATATAATAGATTATAAAATGGGCAATCTGCACTCTGTAAAAAACGCGCTTGATAAGCTCGGATATGAAAGTATTATCTCTTCGGAAGCCGCTGATATAAAAAGCGCCGACAAACTTATCCTTCCCGGAGTGGGAGCGTTTCCCGACGCGATGGCATTGCTCAGCGCGTCGGGTCTTGCCTCCGAAATTGAGGCTCAGTGCAAAAACGGCAAGCCTCTGCTCGGTATTTGCCTGGGAATGCAGCTTTTGTTTGATAAAAGCTACGAGTTCGGATGTACAGACGGTCTCGGGCTTATTCCGGGCGAAGTAGTTCCCATAGACGGTCACGGGCTTAAAATTCCCCACATCGGGTGGAATTCGCTCTCTTTGCTCAACCCCCGCGACACACTTGTCAAAGGGATGAGAGACGGCGAATACGTATACTTTGTCCATTCATACCGTGCCGACACCGATAAACAGAACATAGCTTGCTCGACATTTTACGGAGAGGAAATACCCGCGCTTGTAAAATCGCCCTCTCTCAATGTCTGGGGCGCTCAGTTTCATCCCGAGAAGAGTCACGACACGGGACTTGCCATGCTGAAAAAATTTGCCGATCAAGAACAATAATTATTACAGTGCCCGGGCAATTAACCGAGAAAGAAATAAACAGATAAAAAAGCCGTATTGCCTGCAAAAATCAAGTAAAAATACGGCGGAACGGAGAAAAAATGATTATATTTCCCGCAATAGACCTTTTGGGAGGCAATTGCGTCCGGCTTTACCGCGGAGACTATGAAACGGCTGATAAAGTCGCAAACGACCCCGTCGCGACGGCAATTAATTTCAAGAAAGCCGGCGCGCGTCATATACACATAGTAGACCTTGACGGAGCAAAAAACGGAGTTGCCTCCGCTCTTAACAGAAACGCGGCGACCCGGATAATCAAAGAAACCGGTTTGGTTGCTGAGCTCGGCGGAGGACTCAGAAATTTTGAAGACCTTGACAGCGCATATGCCGGCGGAGTCTCGCGCATGATTCTCGGCTCAGCCGCGACAGACCTTAAATTTCTTGCGGCCGCGCTCGAAAAATACAACGACCGCATAGCCGTGGGAATTGACGCCAAGGACGGATATGTAGCCACCGCCGGCTGGATAAACAAAACTGATATTTATTATCTTGATTTTGCCAAAAAGGTCGTTGACATGGGCGTCAGGACAATTATATTTACCGACATAAGTCGTGACGGCACCCTTGAGGGTCCGAATACCGAAATGCTGTCAAAACTTCAGGATTCGGTAGACTGCAATATAATAGCTTCGGGCGGCATTAAAAATATTGATCACATCAAAACCCTATCTGACATGAAGCTTTACGGGGCAATCTGCGGCAAATCCATATATGCCGGGACGCTTGACCTTGCAGAGGCGATACAAATCTGTCAGAACTAAAAAACGGATTCAACCGTAACCAAACAAAACGAAAGGAATAACCATGCTTGCGAAAAGAATAATTCCCTGCCTTGACGTAAAAGACGGAAGAGTCGTAAAAGGGGTAAATTTTGTTGGTCTCAGAGACGCGGGAGATATTGTCGAGAACGCGAAATATTACAATGACTGCGGCGCGGACGAAGTCTGTTTTCTCGATATCACGGCAACGCATGAGGGCAGAAAGACATTCGCGCTTCAGGTTGAAAAGGCGGCGCGCGAGCTTTTTGTCCCTCTGACCGTAGGAGGCGGAATCTCTTCTGTGGAAGATTTTCGCACCATGCTGCTCGCGGGAGCCGAC